>JAHJVF010000388.1 GCA_018828505.1 Bacteroidota bacterium
CTCCATACTGCTCACGATTGATGTAATAGACAAACTCGTCTATTGTGTCGGGTTCGTTTTCGTTCATTGGCGGATATGCGTTTGAACGAATAATTACCATTGTGTATGAAGTGTATCCCATGAATATCAGGAACAAAGATGTGATACCGAGAAATGCAATCGGATGACTGTTTCGCTTTGCCCAATAAATTCCATAGATAAGAATGGCAATGAAGCTGAAAATAATAAAAAGTTTTAGGGTTATATTATCTCCACCGACTGCCGCAAGAAGCTTGGGGAAATATTTTATTATTCCGGGATAAACCGCCCAAAATGCAAGAACATTTATTACTCCCATTATTATAAAAGATTTTCTTGTCACCTCATATTTCTTAAAGTAAATGACAAGAATGATAGTGAGAATAGCAAGCACGCTGAGTAGGTGAACACCACTCGATAGTCCGATTATAAATGCTATCAGAAGAAGAATTCGTTCATTACCTGATTCGTCAGCTTTCTCGTACCATAGAAGCATTAACCATGTGATAAAGGCAACAAAGAATGATGAGATGCCATAAACTTCTGCCTCAACTGCGTTGAACCAAAAAGTATCTGTAAATGCATAAGTCATCGCACCAACAAATGCGGCACCGTAACAAGAAATTGCTTCGAAGAGATTGGATGGTTTTGCTCCGCGATAAAAATTTATCAGCTTAACTATTATAAAGTAAAGGAACATTATTGTGAATGCACTAGAAAGCACAGAGATCGTGTTCATTCGCATCCCAAGATTTTCGACAAACGGAACCATCATAAAAAGTCTTCCGATTAGAAGAAACAGCGGCGCTCCGGGTGGATGTGGAACCTGTAAATAGTATGACGCTGCGGTAAATTCACCGCAATCCCAGAAAGAAACACTCGGCTGGACAGTCATAAAATAGACAATAGCAGATATTAAAAAAGCAGCCGCTCCTAAAATTCGATTAATCAACTTATTATTCATTTTTTCCTCAATTATAAAGTTTTGCGGATTCAATATAATTTTTAAGCCCTCTTATTTCAAGAATAAAAGAGCTGAAATTAAAAAACTTTCACTAAATGCAAACTTTTTCAATAAATCGTTTGTTGTTCTGACGTATAAACGATTTCAGTGTTCCCCCCGGTGGATAGGTACCTATGAATTACTTTTTTGTGATACATATCTTTGAATAATTATTAGACCTAAAAATGGTAAGTCGCGTTTTTATCATTGGGTATTGGAGAATTAAAGAACATTATTTCTGTTAATGTTGCATTGCCGACCCGTCAGGTAAATTATATCAAGTTCTTCTGTGTTTAGAAGTCTGACTCTTCTTATGCAATAATTTACATTTACTAAACTTACTACTATCATCAAGACTTTAAGTCAGCTAAATTTCGTTAGGAAATTTTGAGTCCCCAGCCATCGAAGGTTTCATTTTATCAAAATAAGCTTTATTACTTTTATAAAGTTCTCCTGCTTCAAATCTATTGGTTTAATTAATAATCGAGCAAAGTAAACGCCGCTCATCATTCTACTTGCAGTCCACGTGACCATGTGATAACCCTTATCATATTGACCTTTGACAATAACATCAACTTGTTGTCCTAATGAATTATAGACTACAAGAGATATTTCTGCAGCATGGGGTAATCCGAATGTAATATTTGTCGAGGTATTAAATGGATTCGGGTATGGAAGTCCTAAGAAATACGATTGAGGAATATTATTTTCTTTAACTTCCATAACTACACTTAGTGCAAGATCGTAAATGAGAGCGGCCGCTGATCGTGTAATATTTGTTAAATAACTTGTATTTATTGTTTGCCATGTATCAGTTGGTTTATGGTAATTTGGATTCATGAAAGAACCGGAACCTGCTCCTTCACTTAATCCTGCAATGGGAATGCCTTTACCAAAAAAACCTGCTGTGTTTGCTGATATAGCTCCTCTCCAACCAACAAGTGTAAGAGGAATATTTTTAGATATTAGAATTTTGCCGTAACGATTAAAAATATTTATTGAACCGGCATCAGTCCAATATGTCATTGTAACTTTACTTGGATAGAGGCTATCATAACCTACCATATCAAAATCAAATACCAGTTGTAATGTGTCCTGTTGTCCAAGGAGTTTATTTGCTAAATTTCCAGTGCCATAGTTAAACCTTTCTTCGTCTGGCAGAGCTGCGAATATTAAAGTAAGCGGTATTCTAAATTGAGTAAAGACACGAGCAAGCTCAATTAGTACAGCAACTCCGCTTGCATCATCATCAGCTCCGGGTGCAATTAAATATTCCAAAGGACCAAACAACCAAGGGTGCACTGTGCAATCAGAATGTGCTGTGAGAACGATGCTTCGTTGAGGTCTTGTGGTCCCCGGTAATCTTGCAATCACATTACTCAATAAAGGAACCGTATTATCTTCCCAAGTTAATCCACCATCAGATGTTCGTTTATCTGAGAATTCATTCCCCACTAATATACCCTTTAAGGAATCAAGAAAAAGAAAATCACTAACAAGGCTCGGAGTGTCGATTTTTGTTGTGAAGTTCCAGCTTTGTCCACCATCAGTTGTACGGAACAACTTACTATTTGTGGTTATAATCCATCCATTAGAATGATTAAGCAAAAATATCTTCTGAGCTACGGACTGAGTATCGCTGAAGGTGTTTTTTACCCAGCTTGCACCTCCAGAGCTTGTCCTGTATATTTCACCTTTTGATGTACCAATCCAGACATGTAAAGAATCAAATGAGTATACAGCATTAAGTGGTGAATCAAACGTGCACTGAACAGCCTGCCACGTTATACCTCCATCTGTGCTTTCAAACATCCTTCCAAGACTTGGAGGTGAAAATCTATCACGACCGACAATTATGACATGGTCATGTCCAAGAAATGTTCCTTGAGTAAACGATATATTTGTATCAATAATTACTTTACTCCAGTTTTTACCTAGATTTGGGCTTCGCCAGATAATTCCTCCTTCTTCTATCGCAATAGCAGTTCCGTTAGAGGATGTAAAGAAATATACAAGGGGCCCCACATTTGCGTACATCCTCGTCCAAGTTAATCCACCATTATCTGTTTGAGCAATTTTGCCAGTACGGCCCATTGCAATTATAATGTTTTGATTTTGTGCGACAATCCAATCGAGTCTGTCTGTTTGTCGTGTTGCGGATTTTAGTCGAGATCTCCAACTAGAATTAGTGTTTTCTAAGCTGAAGATTTCTCCCCAATCCGAGCAAAGCCAAAGTGGATATTGTTCTTTTGGTGTTGAGGAAATACTGGTGAAATTTAGAGGAATTCTCGAGTAATTACCGTGGAAAGGCTGCATCTCTGTTTCTAATCCCATCGACTTCATTCGTTTATTAATGTATTGCGAGGCAAGACGATTATCTGTCGTCAAAACCAATCTTGTTTTAATAGTATCAACATTTCCATTAATAACAATTGGTAACGCACCTGTCAATTCTTTAATAGTTAACATCATTGAGTCTGCAGATACAGATGCTAAAATTGAATCAATTTGGGCGAATATATTGGGGGTATTAAATAGGATTAGAACGAGGAAAATAATTTTTTGATAGAGTCTCATAATGATCTCTCCTCTAAAATTTTTAATTCAAATATGTTTATTAATTATCATGATAACTAGAAATTAAAAAAACCATATCAGTATACGAAGATAAATTCAATTTA
The DNA here is from genome assembly GCA_018828505.1 of Bacteroidota bacterium. Taxonomy (GTDB): domain Bacteria; phylum Bacteroidota; class Ignavibacteria; order Ch128b; family Ch128b; genus JAHJVF01. The sequence continues at coordinate 3,703 of JAHJVF010000388.1, forward strand.
CTATTGATAATATAATAATTTTGAAATGTACTTACCAAATCAAGCACAGCTACCTTTTATTATAACTCAACTAGTGAATCTAATATACAATAGATCTGTCTGTTCATAATCTAACAAATACAAAGATTTATTTAAGTTCCAATTTTATTTTGGACAGCAGTGAAATATTTTGGCTAGTGTAAGCCCTTTCCAAATAATTCTTGTGTTTTGACGCTGAAATGAGTTCAATGTTCAAATTGAATGTCAAATTAGACTTTCATACTTTTACATTAAATATTCGAGTCATAGATGAAAAAATTGCTCTGTTCACTTGTCCTTTTAATTTCAAGCTTTAACGTTCTTTATCCTCAAGCTGTTTCAAAATATATTAACGTGCCAATTAAAGTAGATGGAAATTTAACCGATTGGGATTTTGCTGAATGGTACTGGATTAAGCCGCAAGATCCGAACTGGAAAGATTCAGCAAAGTTTGCCCTGTTTTGGGATGAGAATTATCTTTACATAGGATTCGAAGTTTTCAATTCAAATCTTCAAGCACAAAAAACTGAGCGGGATGAACAAGATATTCACATGGATGACGGAGTTGAAGTTTTGATCGATCCAAATTTAGACAGATCGCTCGATTGGAGAGATGACGATTTTGCTTACCATGTAAATATCTACAACGCGATTCTTGATGATAGGGGATTGAATGAAGAAGGGAAGTTTAATAACGACCTGAAGGTAAATTGGAATGGTGATATAATTTCGGCAGTGAGAACCTATGGAACAATCAACGAAGCAATTGATAAAGACTGGGGCTACACGGTCGAGATGTCGATTTCCTGGAACGAGATCGGATATCTCCCTTATGCCGGAAAAAAGTTCGGTGCTGATTTCTGTGTAAATGATAGAGATGATAGTACAGGAAAATACAGACATTACGATTGGATGAAACTGAAAAAGTTTCACATGCCTTCAGATTTTGGTATTGTTACTTTGGTTATTGAATAAAATTTTTCATTTGACATTCAATGACATTGTGAAAATTATTAACAAATATTTTACTAACAATCCCTGTAAATAAACAGGGAGATAGGAGCAATTGACATGGGACTAAATTTTATAGCAATTTTTGTTGTTGCAGTTTTTAATCTTGTTTTGGGTGCATTATGGTACTCACCGTTGCTTTTTGCGAAACCTTTCATGGCCACAATTGGAAAGAGCGAGGAAGAATTGCGCCAGGGAAGTAACAAGATGATGTATCTTTATCAGTTCATTGCTGGATTGATAACATCTTACATCCTTGCACATTTTGTCGATTTTGCAATGGCAGATACTTTCTGGATGGGAATTCAAACCGGAATTTGGGCGTGGCTTGGATTCGTTGCTGCTACACACATTGCCGGCGTAGTTTTCGAAGGAAGAAATATAAAACTGTATTTGATTTACGTTGGATACCAACTCATCGCTATTGCACTTAGCGGTGGAGTTTTAGCCGTTTGGAAGTAAATTACGAAGTGTAAAATCTCGTAAAGACGTAATGTGCATTAAGCTTTGAAATGAATTTTTGTGTAAAGTATTATTGTCTCCTTTACGTCTTTGCCTGAAAAAAAAATTAGAGCTTTTCATTTTCTTGAATGAACAAATCCGCGGTACGGAGTTGCAGATTGAATTGAAATAAATGCCTTCGGATCAATTTCGTCAATGATTTTAATTGCATCGTTCTGTCTTCTGCGGGTTGTAAGAATTACTAAAACAGCAATCCCCCCTCTTCC
>JAHJVF010000389.1 GCA_018828505.1 Bacteroidota bacterium
ATCCGTCAGCTGACGGAGACGGATGACAGACAGGCTCTCGATGATGAAAAGGAAGTTTTTAGAAATTTTCATACGATTATTAAATTATGTAGAGCCATACAGCAGTGCGTCTCCACAAAAGGGAACGTAAAATTTTATTCTAAATTTTCGATAAAAGAAAACAGTTCTTTCGCCTTTTGCTCGATCGCTTGAGATTCACTCTCAAGCTGCTTTACGAATTTGTTTTTCTCATAAGTTCCGCGAACTGCCTCAAAATCTTTTTTCTTCACCTCTTCATTACCGTCGATTCCAAAACCGATCATTGCTATTGCATCGAATTCTTTTTGATCGTCCTTTGCGATGATGTTATTTAACTTGATTGAATTCTGCTTCCATTCGTCTATCAATTTGATTAGAGTTTCCTTAGTCCAGTCGTTTAATTTTAAATTGAGCTTTGTTTCAATTGTATTTAGGCACCAAATCCAATTGTTTTCAGCGTAAGAATCAAAAACAGATTTCAACTCCGTTTGTATTGAAGTTAGATCATTAATTTTTCCTTCTCCAACCTGCTGGAGTATCTCATTAATCAAAACAGAAGGAGCGATCAAGCCGCAAACGTCAATCCACTCATTGGTCACTTTTTCATTTCGTGAATCTAATTCCTTCTTCAGTTCTGCCAAAGATTTGATTTGTGCAAATTCCATGAGACGATCAGCAAGAGTTTTCCCGAAATATATTTTTAACGCCATCTCATAATATTTTGAGCTTGTTCTTAAAAGCAATCGCCGAATATTAATTCCTTTATAAGTCACAAACTCTTGCTCTTTCGATGCAGTTGAATATTGATCTTGCAGAACTTTAACACCCTTTAATATTTTACCGATCGTACAAGGATTCAACATATCAAAAATGATCTGATCGAATTTCTCCGGATCTTTTCTTCTATCTCTTACGGGCCATTTCTCGCTGTCCCTTCGTGTACCAACCGTCAGCAGGTTCATCGCCGGCGTAAGAACACTTTTTCCATCTTCCTCAGCGATGTATGAGAAAGGAAATTCAGTTGTATCAAAATTTGAATAATGTTTCCCAATTACAGCAGTAAAAGCACCAATCCGGCAGGGCCAGAGAAGATAGCTGAATGAACCCGTCTTCGAGCCGCGTTCAAGTATTCCTTGATGAACCGGTCCTAATTTGTACATATGATTACTTTGATTTGTACCGCTTCCGGCATTGTAAAAGGAGAATAAGCCTGCAATGAGCAAAGTCGATTTATGATGCGTCACAGTGTAAGGACCCGCGAAAACCGAACACGCTTCGCCATGAAAACCTTCGCAATTTGCAAAGAATGCGGAGTTCTCGGCTGAATATTGTTTTCCAATCTGTACTCCTTGTCCAACAAAACACTTATTCAGATATGCAAAACTATCAACGCTGGAACCGGATTGAATGATGAAAGATTTTGCCTTCACTCCGGAGCCGATGTAAATCGGGGCTTCAGAATTGCTTAGAAGTGTTCCGTTTTCAAGTTCGGACGCGCCTTTGATTTCAGTTAAGTCACCGATCCAAAGATTTTTGATGATATTTGAATTCGAAATTATTGAACCCGAACCGATAAATCCCCGATTAGATTTTTTGTTGTCTGCATAATCAGAAATCATGAGATTTATTGCATCGATAAATTTTTCATCATGCCTGTAAAGAACTATCATATACGCAATTTGTGCAGAGAGTCTATCGTAAATTTTTAATTCGCGTCCTCCCCCTTCATTCAAAATTTCTAGTTCAACTCCGTTACCAAAAGTTGTTTCGCCTTCAACATATATCGAATTAGTATTGTGAACAATCACTTCATCATCAATATCGTAATTAGCGATGAGACTCACCTTGTTGATCAGCACATTATTACCAATGGTGCAATTATGAACAGATGAACTATATAACCCGGAAGTCATGTTCTTACCACCTGGCAAAATAATCCCTTTTTCAAACACACCAATTTTCACATTACCGCTGAACCGAACATTCCAAATTCTCTCGGGATTAAACGGATGTGCAACATGAATATTTCCCCAATCTTCCGCAGTGCAGTTCTGCTTTTTGAGGATTTCAATTTCGGAAGAATTGAGCCTTCTATATTCCATACTTTCTCCTAAAGTTCAGGCAAATTGTTAATAGAATCTTTTTCGATATCTTTGAAATACTTTACAGTTCCGACTTTCAATTCCATCGTGGCTGTATCATCACAAACGATCATACCCTTTTTGTGGATCTGCAGCGCAGAAACTGTCCACATATGATTAACGCCTTCTTCAACAACTTTTTGAAGTGCTCTTGCTTTATTGTAGCCGCTAATGATAATGACTACTTCATCAGAATCCATTACAGTACCGACACCAACAGTCAATGCAGTCGATGGTACTTTTGTGATATCATTCTCAAAGAATCTTGAATTAGCAACTCGTGTATCGTAAGTAAGTGTTTTCACACGAGTGCGTGAAGAAAGCGATGAACCCGGTTCGTTAAAAGCAATGTGACCATCCG
>JAHJVF010000390.1 GCA_018828505.1 Bacteroidota bacterium
GGATGTTTTACTTCAATCAAAACCCCCGCCTTACTATTCGTATTTTTACCAAGATATATTACAAGATCGTTCCTGGCTTTTGTATTGATTTCATTATCATTGTAGAAAGTAGATTTTAGAAAATCACGAATGTGGGTTTTGTTATGTTCTTCTGTTTCAGATTCATTAATAGATTTAAGAAATTTTGAAAGCGATTCGTTAAAGTTATCGAACTCCAAACGTTTTGGTTTTACCCTGAGGTAAGCTTTATTGAGTGCTTGAGTTAATGTTAAAATTTTTAAGTTCATGTAATGTTAATCCCAATAACAATTTGGGTTTTTCTTAATAAATACTATCCCCCTTACTTTTGCTGCCAGCGAATCCTTAAGAAACTTTCTTTCTGTATTTATTCTCGACCGATTAATATATTCCCCCATATCAAAAAATAACTCAACATAAATGAGCCTGCTCAAATCCCGTGAGGGATGCCTATGGCAAAAGGTCATAAGTGATAAAAAATGCTTCGAAATTAGTTTATTTATAAGTTTTATATTTTTTAATTTACCTTTTCACAAAGTGATGACTCTGTCATTTGATTCGGCTCATAAATATAATTAAAGTTTGGAACTCTTAGAAATGTTCCTTTCCTGCGGGATTAAAAGGTAGCTATACAAAAAAATCCCTCAGTATCTAATCTTCTCTAACTCAATTCTTAATTTAATATTGAACACTTCTTCCAGAACTTGTTTTCTTTTTTCGGCAGCCCATAGCTCAGTTTCTGGGGGAGTTGTAAGATAACGCAGAGTCATTAGATATTCCTTATCGTTCCGGCGGATTTTAATATCCTTAATTAAAGCGGCATGCGTTTTTTCCAATCCATCTGCCAGGCGTAAAAGACTTGCGAGTTTTTCGATTATAATGCGATCTTCTTTATTCAAAGGAAGAAGATTTTCATGCGAATCTTTCGGAAGTGCTTTCCGGTGATAACGTGCAATGTTAGCGATGATTTCTATCTCTCTTTGATTGAATCCGAGCATCTCAGAATTTTTTATCAAATAGTAAGCGTGCTTATGATGCTTTGCTATTGAAATGTGATAACCGATGTCATGCAACAATGCCGCATACTCTAGGAGTTCCCTTGCTTCGTCAGTGAGCTTATGTATTTTTCGAATTTCATCGAATAAGATCAAAGCAATTTTTTTTACTTGTAATGAATGAGGATAATCGAAACTATAGCTTTTTCCTAACTGCACGACACTCTCGTTTCGCAACTGCATCAATTTACTCTTCTCCTCACCACCGCTTCCAAGCTTTTCTATCGCATCAATTACAATTCCCTCCCGCATCGCATATCCGCTTATGGTGAGTTTTTTTATTTTCAATCTACTGATGATTTCGTCGATTATTATTGTACCCGCTGTAATGATATCGACACGGCTCTTATCGATTCCTTCAATTGCCAATAGATCGTTTTTTGCTTGAGCTTTTAAAATTTGACTGGAAACTCTTTTATAATCAGTTTGGGTAAAAGTGAAATTGTGAAGCGGGACATATTCACTTTGCCTATTATTAATTTCAGCTCGGAGAATGTGTCCAATGGCTTGAATCGTTCCTGCGGTACCGATGACCTGTGAGAAGCCAAGCCGTTTTATCTGACGAAGAATCGGATTCAACTCAACCGAAACATGTTTTCTGCATGCTTCATTTTTTGCCCGGCTAAACTTTTTTTCACTACCAAAAAATTTTGACGATAATCTCACAGCACCTAATTTTAAACTCGCGGCATATTCGATCTTTCCTTTTTTGCCAATTAAAAGTTCTGTACTTCCACCGCCAATATCGATCAAAAGAACTTTTTTATTGTAGATATTCATCCCCTGCAAAACGCCAAGATAGATTAATCTTGACTCTTCAAAACCTGAGACGACATTAATATCAATATTCAGTTTCTCTTTGACGAGATCGAGAAATTGTTTTTGGTTTGGAGCTTCTCGGATCGCACTTGTCGCAACCGCAAATATTTCGGCATTGTGCTTATCGGCGATCACTTTAAATGAACCAAGAACATTCAAAGCTCTGTTTATTCCTGCTGACGGAAGGGATTTCATTTCGGCGGATCTGCCCATAGCAATGCGAACAACCTCACGCTGTTTGTGAATTATTTCGAAATGTCCCCCTTGCTCCAGCTTCACTACAACGAGGTGAAAGGAATTTGTTCCAAGGTCGATCGCTGCGATGTTAGTTTGTTTCATTAAGAATCCCTTCAGCAAGTTTTAGAACATCATCGACTTTTATTGAATTTATATCATTTGAGTTTTTAATAAAATATTTTTTTTCACCGATTGGCGACCACATCTTGGGATTGGTCGGACCGAAAAGCGCGATCAATGGACAAGCAGTCGCACCTGCTACGTGCATTATCCCCGTATCATTTGAGATGAATAAGTTTGATCTATCTATCACAGCCGCAATTTCCGGAATAGTTTTATCTCTTAGAATCGTTGGTTTTAAATTTATCTTTTTTTGAAGCTCGGATAAAATCTCCTTATCCCACTGCCAAATTGTGAGATAGAAAAATGGTCTGTACCGAAAATTCAATTTATTAATTAGCTCAGCAAAGTTGGAAGCCGACCATCGATTCTGAATTTTTCCCGCTCCGATGTGAAGACCGATTTTCAAAGAATTAATTCCGCGAAATACTTCTTGCGGGAGTAGTTTATCTTTATCTGCAATTGCAATGTAACTTTGAAAATTCTTGGTAGTGAGTTGAAGTGGTTCAACTATTTTGAGTATTCTTTGGGTAATATGTACGTCTTCTTTTTCACGCCAATCAAAATCGATAGATTCATTGAACATATAATTTCCAGAGAAGATTTTTCCATCCAGCGATTTTGGACCTATACGATATTTACACTTTACTAATCTCAGTAAAAGTCCGCTGGTGAAAGAAATAGAAACAGTCGTAGGTACCAATCCGATCTCATAAGTTTTACTTCTTAAACTATTTATCAAAGATATAAGATATTTTAATGAATGGAGTTTCTTCTTATCGAACAGCACGATCTCCGAAATAAATTCGTTCTGTTTGACAGCGTTGATATTATCCGGGCTGGCTACGAGCGTTATTGAACAATCCGGAATGTTTTCTTTGATCGCCCGAAAAAGCGGAACGGATGCCAGTATATCACCCAATTGATTATGCTGACGAATAATAATAACATTTTTTATTGAATTGAGCTTAGGGAGCTTTGATTGTGGTGCTTTGAGAAATATTTTGAGTAGTTTGATGAAAAACGTTTTCAATGAATGAGCCTGCTCATCAAAGGTTATTAGTTACTGAAGTTACGCAAAATCGTGTAGAACGCTACAAAAAGCTTAATCCGTCAGTTGACGGACTAAATCCGAATTTCTAAGCACTAAACAAATTCAAAACTCAAAACATCCCCGCCACGACAATGCTATGATATGGCAGGAAAAACTAACAAAAAACGTAACGTTTGATTATTGGTTTTTGA
>JAHJVF010000391.1 GCA_018828505.1 Bacteroidota bacterium
ATAGGTGAAACGGGTGTGGGAAAGAACTTTTTGCTGAATATATTCATCGAACTAGTGGAAGAGGTGTAAATGCTTTCGTCAAAGTCGGATTAAATGCAATTCCCTCCGAACTGCTTGAGAGCGAACTTTTCGGACATGAAAAAGGCGCCTTCACTAGTGCAAGCTATGAGAAGAAAGGTTTATTCGAACTTGCAAACCAAGGAAGCATATTCTTGCTTGGATGATATTGATGACTTCCCATTGAACTTGCAAACAAAATTGTTACGTGTTCTTGAATTAAGAGAAATAATGAGAGTCGGCGGAGTTAACACAATCCCGATAAATATACGCTTGATCACTGCATCAAAGATCGACTTGAAAGAACTTGTAGAGGCAGGAAAATTCAGAGCAGATCTTTTCTACCGGGTAAATGTTGTCCCGATTCGAATCCCACCTCTTAGGGAACGACCGGAGGATATTCAGTTGATCTTCAATCATTATTTGAAACATTATGCTCCATACAAGGAACTATCATTAACTAATGATGCATTGAAACATTTGATCCATTATAATTGGCCCGGTAACATAAGAGAATTGAGGAATGTAGCTCAACGACTTTCTCTTTTTTCTCTTGGTGAAATAAAAGAAATCGACCTGCCTGTTGAAATTCGGGAAGCCAATCCAATTCAAATGCTGCTCAAAGCCTGTAATCACTGCCTCATCAATGACGGTATGACGTTCAATGAATTAGTTGCCTGTCTTGAATCGAATCTAATATCAGAAGCATTAAAAAAGCACAATAGTAATCAATCTGCCGCAGCACGTCAATTAGGTTTAAGTCTTTCAACCTTCCGCGATAAGATCAAGAAGTACAATCTTTCATAAAAGTATTTATTCATAGGAGGTGATCATGCTCGTATGTCGCTGAGGCTGAACGATTGAGACTATTTAAAAACTCGATATGTCTTTCTCCTGACTTGTGACAATTAGTATGACAGCAAGATTTGGTCAAAAAACTTTCAAATTTGGGTCATAATAGCCATTTTTTCCAGGAGTTGTTTGACTTCACTACCAACTACAGAACGTAACGTAAATTCTTTACCGCTAACAGTGTATACTAATCTGGCATCAGTAACACCTTTCAATAATTTCAAGATCGACTTGGTTGATTTTCCGGTTTTTAGTTCCATGTATTTGCAAAGGGCTAATGCCATGAAACAAATCAAAATATGTGCTTCAATCATTTTTTCCTTAAAGTGATAGATGGGACGTATCTGTAAATCACTTTTTGTAATGCGGAAAGCCTGCTCAACATGCCAGAGATTATGATAATGGTCGATGACAAGTTGATCGCTCGCTTCTGACTTTAGCAGATTTGTATAATAACCCTTAATGCCAAGAAGAAGCGAGGTCTTCTCTATTAATGCCGTATTTAGTGTATAGGTCTGATGCTGAGATTTAATAAATTTTGCTCGTTTGATACTGCCGGGATTTTTAAGAAGCTTCTCTGCTTTTGTAATATATTTTTCCATTTCACGTTTGTCTTTGACATATCTTTTTTCGGAAAATTCACATATCAAATCACCAAGCTCTGTTTGCATACGCATTGTCGCTTCATCATGCCTGTCAAGTCCGGTACTTATAGCTTTAATAGAATTCAGCGAGAGATTTGCTATCCTCGCTCCGACAATGTACTGAAGTTTAGCCGAGCTAAGAGCAGTAATGTTTTCACTGCTAATCATGGCAGCATCGGCAACCACTGTGAATTTTTCAATCTTGTGTTTTCGCTTAAATCTTAAGATAATAGGTATCAAAGTGTGCCCTTCAAATTTATTTCCCTCGAATATTTGATACCCAACAGGAAATCCTTTCGCACTGACTAAGAGCCCCAAAACTATTTGCGGCTGGTTGAATTTGTTATCTTTTGAGAATCCACATTGGCGAAGTTCATCTGATTCTGTACTCTCAAAATACAAGGTAGTTACATCATAAAAAACCAGAGAAAAGTCAAAATCAAATTCATTTCTGGCTACACTTAACACTTTCGATTCCACTGAGTTCTTCACACTGAGAAATTTTGGCAGTTGTCGGTAAAAATATTCTCGTCGATGTTCTATCCCCATGAATTCTTTGAGAAATTCTAGCGACTGAAGTTTTGAACCTGGCTCGATAATACGTGCGATAACTAAATCGATCAAGAACTGATTTCGAAGTCGATGAAATCTAAATCTCTTGCACAATTCATAAAGACTCTCGTATACAAAGCCGTAGCGGAATCCAATATATTGATACTGTTTCAGTTGAAGAACCTGTGGGACTGATTCCTTGGTAAAGAGTGATGGTTGTTTAGTTACTTTCTCGATCCAACTAACAGCAGTTTCTTTTAACTCCTTGAGTTCATTATTGTCTTGTGCGCTGCCTATATGTTTTACGATTATCATCTTTCGATTTTGATATCGAACAATTTGCACTGCGGTGGCTCTTGAAGAAGTTTTTGTCGTTCGGATATGAAACATGCTCTAATGAGGTCCTTAGTATGACAAAGTAAATCAAACATACGTATTTTAAGCGGATTTCCCATGTTTTTCTCCTACTTGATTACACTGTCACAAGTCAGGAGACTATTTAAAAACTCGATATGTCTTTCTGAACGAAGTGAAGAATCAAAAAAATTTAGAATATTCATAAAGATTCTTCGTCCCCTCTGGACTCAGAATGACACTTTTCACACTTTCCGAATATGCAAAGAATTGTTTAGAAACTTAACAATTTTGGTTCTACCGTTAATAGTGTGAAAACAAGTCAAGCCCGCCTGCCTCAAAGCTACAAGTTCGGCGGGCA
>JAHJVF010000392.1 GCA_018828505.1 Bacteroidota bacterium
AACTCTATGAAGAAGGGGTTGTGATCACTAAGAAACTTTTAGAGATTTTATCCAATGCCGAATTAAAAATATCGCAGCTTAAAGCTGAACTTGATGGATCATTGAAAAAGACAAATTTTGAAACAGATGAGGAAGATTGATTGTAATGTCAACGAATGAATATAAATATCTTTTTAATATCAACTCCCCCAAAGATTTAAGGATAATTCCTAAAGGTGAATTGAAGATTGTTTGCGATGAGATCCGTTCTTACATGATTGATATTATCTCCCAGATTGGAGGACATTTCGGTGCAGGATTGGGTGCTGTTGAATTGAGTGTGGCTCTTCATTACGTTTTGAACACTCCGGTTGATAAAATTATTTGGGATACCGGTCATCAAGCGTACCCGCATAAGATATTAACAGGACGCTGTGATGCATTGAAAACAATTAGGCAATTTGGTGGAATAAGCGGTTTTTTAAAACCCACTGAAAGTAAATACGATGTTTTTGGTGCCGGGCATGCAAGTACATCGATCTCTGCTGCTCTTGGAATTGCAGCAGCGAGAGATTTTCTTGGCGAAAATTATCGTGTAGTTGCTGTAATAGGTGATGGCGCCATGACAGGTGGAATGGCTTATGAAGCAATGAATAATGCCGGGCTTCAAAAAAGGAATATCACCGTCATTCTGAACGATAATAATATGTCAATCTCAAACAATGTTTGGCAGGTTTCGAATTACTTCACAGGTTTAATAGCTAATCCTTCGTTCAATAAGTTCAAAGCGAATATTTGGGACCTAACCGGAAAGCTGGATGAATTTGGTGACAGAATTAGAAAAATCGTAGCACGGGTTGAAGGGGGAGTAAAAGCAATCATCACTCCAGGTGCACTTTTCGAAGCTTTTGGATTTAGATATTTTGGACCAATAAACGGGCATAATCTAAATCAGCTTACTAAGATTTTAGAGTACACTAATAATCTTAATGGGCCGATTTTAATTCACGTTTCTACTCAGAAAGGAAAGGGATACAAACCGGCTGAAGATGATTCTCAGAAACTTCATGGGGTAACTCCATTTGATAAAATAACCGGACAATCAATTAAACCGGCAAATCAACCTCAACCTAAATCATACACTCAGATATTTGGTGATTCTTTGGTTGAACTTGCCCGTTCAAATGAAAAGATTGTTGGAATAACCGCAGCAATGCCGGATGGTACTGGTTTAGATGCCCTGCAGAAAAATCTTCCTGAAAGATTTTTTGATGTAGGAATCGCTGAACAGCACGCAGTTACTTTCGCCGCAGGTTTAGCAACTCAAGGAATGATACCTGTAGTAGCAATCTACTCGACCTTCCTTCAAAGAGCATTTGATCAGATTGTGCACGATGTTGCTCTTCAAAAGTTACATGTGGTTTTTGTTATCGATCGTGCTGGATTAGTTGGTGCAGATGGACCGACACATCATGGGACATTCGATCTAAGCTACTTAAGATTTATTCCGCATATGACAATTATGGCTCCGAAAGATGAAGCGGAATTACGGAATATGCTTTATACTGCCATCGAAAAGATTAAAGGACCTGTTGCTATACGTTATCCACGGGGAAATGCGCTTGGTGTTACAATCGATGAAAATTATGAAGCTTTGTCCATCGGAAAAAGTGAAGTACTAAAAAGTGGGACTGATGCAGTTTTACTCGCAATTGGATCGATGGTTGATTATTCTTTGCAAACAGCTTTGATTTTAGAGAAAGAAAACATTTCACTTGAAGTTGTAAATCTAAGATTTATCAAACCGTTGGATACACAGATTTTGGATAATGTATTTAAGCGATTTGATAAAATTTTTATTGCTGAAGAAAACTCAATTGAAGGAGGTGTCGGATCAGCAATTTTAGAATATGCTGCAAAAGTAAAGGCAAAGGTCGACATTGAGTTGATCGGTCTTCCTGATGAATTTATCGAACATGGTACACAGTCCGAATTGCATAAGATGTTGAAGATTGACCCGAAAGGAATATCCGAAAGGATCATAACCGAATTGAAATCCGTTTACAAATCAAGTAATGGAGTTGTAATTTGACAGATAAATTAAAAGTTGGTGTCATTGGAGCTGGAGCTATTGCTCAGGTAGTTCACCTACCAATTCTCAAAAAACTCCCCTTTGTAGATTTAACTGCAATCTGCGAAGTAGATAAAATTAAACTCTCAAATGTTGCCCAAAAATTTAATATTTCAAAAGCATTTACAGATATTGAGAAATTTTTTAATGCCGACGAATACGATGCTGTTTTCATTCTCACTCCAACAAATACGCACAAGGAAATAGCACAGGCAACTTCGCATTATTGTAAAAGTATTTTAATTGAAAAGCCAATTGCTCGCTCGGCAGCAGAGGCGAAAGAGATTTGTGATTATCTTTCGCAGCAAAAAGCACGCGTTATGGTCGGGATGAACATGCGTTTTAGAACTGATACAATGCTCTTACGCGGACTTGTTGAATCCGGCGAACTTGGCGATCCGTACTTAATTAGAACCGGCTGGTTCAAACCGCGGAGTTCAATGCAGAATTGGTTCGTTAAAAAAGCAACTGCGGGCGGCGGCGTTATAATTGATCTCGGTATTTCGGTCTTAGATCTCGCACTCTGGTTATTTAATTATCCTGCGGTTGAATCGATAACGGCAAGAGGATTTAATCATGCAACTAAAGAAATAGAAGATACCGCATGTGCTTTTATTAAGACAATAGATAAAAAAGTTCTTTCAATGGAAGTAAGCTGGACATTCAACTTTGAAAAGGAAATATTCTATTGTAATCTTTTCGGAACAAATGGAAGCGGTTTTCTAAATCCATTTAGAGTATTTAAAAGTTTAGGAGAAGGTCAAGTTGATCTTACTCCGCCAAGTGCCAAACGTACTGAGAACTTGTACCATAAATCATATGAAAATGAAGTTAAACACTTTTTTGCTGCAGTTAGAGGTTTGGGACGCTGGGTTGCAACAGGGGAGGAGGCTGTTTCACGAATGAAAGTTATTGATGCATTTTATAAATCAATTAAGACTAATAAGGAAGTCTTCATCAAAAACTAAATTTATTCCATTTATCGCAAAATTGATGAGCGGAGACCAAACAATTGTTAAAAAATTTCTGTTTTTTTGAGATTTTACTTAAGAGCACGAATTTTAGTTTGATTTTCACTCAATAATCCCTTAGTTTTGCAACGCTAAATTCAAAAAAGAGGTTTATTTATAAATGTTTGCTGTAGTTGATATTGCTGGTGTTCAATTTAAAGTTCAAGAGAAGGACACTTTACACGTACCAAAATTAGATGTCGAAGTTGGTAAAAAAGTTAAATTATCTAAAGTTTTACTGTTATCAGTTGATTCAAAAACTGAGATTGGGCAGCCTTATATAGAAGGTAAAACCATCTCCGCAAAAGTGCTTGAACATACAAAGGATGATAAAGTATTAGTATTCAAAAAGAAAAGAAGAAAAGGATACAAACGATTACGCGGACATCGTCAGCAGTTGACAAAAATTGAAATTGAAAAAATTAAGTAAGAGGATTTATTATGGCTCATAAAAAAGGACAAGGTTCATCAAAGAATGGCAGAGATAGCAATGCCCAGCGTCTTGGCGTAAAAAGATTTGGCGGTGAATTAGTAACTGCCGGCAGTATTATTGTTCGTCAGCGCGGTACAAAATTTCACCCCGGATTGAATGTCGGTATCGGTAGCGACGATACATTATTTGCAAAAGCAACAGGGCATGTTCAATTTGCCGTTAAAAGCAACCGCAAATTTATTAGTATTCTCCCTTCAAATTAAAAAAATTTAAAAGCTTAAAAGAAATTATTGATAGGAAAGAGAGCAAGAAGTAAATCTTGCTCTCTTTTTTTGTTTAGAACCCTAATCTTTTCATATCTTCAACAAGCGTTTTCACTGCATTGACTGAATTGTCGAGCAGAGCTTGTTCTTCATCGTTTAAAGTCAGTTCGACTATTCTTTCAACTCCATTAGCACCTAAAACAGCCGGCACACCGACATAATAACCTTTCACACCAAATTCACCATCGAGGTAGGCGCATACCGGCAGGACTCGTTTTTCATCATAAAGGATTGCTTCAGTCATAGCGATTGTAGAGGAAGCCGGTGAATAAAATGCCGAACCGGTTTTCAATAATTTTACAACTTCACCGCCGGCCATTTTTGTTCTTTCGACTAAAGCTTTCATCACCTCATCGGCTTTGGCTTTATCCTTATATTTTCTTTCGAGAAGCTCCATTACGGGAATACCATTTACATTAGCATACCTAACTAATGGAACCATGGTATCTCCGTGGCCTCCCAGTACCAGTGCGTTAATATCTTTTACCGATACATCGAGCTCCCAGGCAATAAATGTTGCAAAGCGTGATGAGTCAAGAATGCCTGCCTGTCCTATAACTTTATTTGCCTTGAAACCGGAAATGTTCTTAAATAACGTTACCATTGCATCCAATGGATTTGAAATGACGATGACAATGGATTTCGGTGCATGTTTCTTAACATTTTCTGCCACAGTTTTCATTATCTGTGCATTAGTTGTAAGTAGATCGTCGCGGCTCATTCCCGGTTTTCGCGGTAAGCCTGCTGTTATAATAACGATATCCGAACCGTCGATCTCTTTATAATCGTTTGTTCCCGTTACCTTAATATCGAAGTAATCAACTCGGGAAGCTTCAGCGATATCGAGACATTTGCCCTGCGGCATGTCTTCGATGATATCATAAAGAACAACATCTCCCAATTGTTTTTGTGCGATAAGCTGAGTTAATACTCCGCCAATCTGTCCGCCCCCAATAATGGAAATTTTTTTCCTCGGCATAATTCCTCCTGAAATAGTTTAATGATTTATTTATGAGCCGAATCTAAAAAGCATAACCTTGTCGCCTTGCACTGCAAGTTAAACTTAAACTCAAGTGATTTATTAACAACTATTACCTTTTTTGAGTAGGCTCATTGATACGTGCGAATAATTATTTTTATTTCCAAATCCAAAATAATTAGGATTAGAACTATAAGCAAACGGTCTGGGTGGTAAAAGTATGTTTATAGAATTGGCGATTTGTCAGCGCTAAGCCGGTGGCTGAGGCAAAGGTTTTACTTTGAGTATAGCTTCCCCAACTCCATTGTTTAGTGCTTTTCTCTCTACCATCGCTAAACCTGACCTATATTAAAGAACTGCTAGTGACAACCTTTTTCTCTCTTTGTTCTATCTCCTAACACACAACAATTCATTTTTAACCTAAAATCGTAACTTTTCTACGGTGGTCACTAGCAGCAGAAATAATTCATGAGCAGATCGAAAAAGTTTGACAAATAAAGATCCAAAAATTAACTTCCCTTAGAGATAAATAATTTATAGTTGACTGGTTGTGAAGGTTAAGCAATGGCAGTACATCCTATGATCAAGTGAATTGAGTGCACATCCTTTTTCTGTTAATTTTGGTGGTAATTAACTTTAACTCATTAGAGTTCTTTAAAAAGAGGTACAATTTATGAGGCTAAGAGTCAAATTAAAATGCGTCTCATCTCGGGCGGTAATCCCGATCAACTATAATTATCAATTTTCAGCTGCTATTTATTTACTGCTTCGATTTGGGTCCGAACAGTTTGCCAAATTTCTTCATGATATCGGTTTTCAATCGAACGGAAAAATATTTAAGCTATTTGTATTCGGTGTAGAATTTGAAAAGACGAAAATCGACAGTGGAATGATCAAGCTCATCGAACCGAATCTTTATCTAACTATCTCTTCACCTTTGATCGATACATTCATACAAAATTTTGTGATTGGCTCTTTTGAGAAACAAAATGTTTATATCAATTATATGAACAGCTCGACAAAGTTGGATATAACTCAAATCGAATCCCTTCCAGAACCGCAATTTCAGAATGAAATGAGTTTTCGCCTTATCTCGCCAATGACACTCTCTACTGTAACGGAACGAAACGGGAAGCTCCTGCCTTATTACTTTCGTTATGACGATGAGGATTTAGTTCGTGTTCTTAGAAGCAACCTTATCAATAAATATAAAGTGATTCACAAAAAAGACTTTGAAGAAGATAATTTCCAATTTGATTTTGACGCTGACGAAATAAAGAAAAAGGGAGGTAAAGTATCCAAGCTCATAACAATAGCTGAGAATACACCACAGCAGACTAAAGTAAAAGCAATCCAATGCAGTTTTAAGATCAAAGCGAATCCTGAGCTAATAAAAATCGGTTACGACTGCGGGTTTGGTGAAAAGAACTCTATGGGATTTGGTTTGGCAGACACGAGACACGAATCCCAGACACGAATTCCACAGCTTGCCCCGCTTGCGGGGAATTAACACAAATGAACTCGGAGAATAAATAATCCCAAATTTGTCATTAAGGAAAATCTCTACTGACCGCCATTAGAAAAAAATGCTCTAAGTTCTTTTAATACAACGAGATAGAAAATTCAAATATTCAATATAATTGAACCATTTTTGTAAG
>JAHJVF010000393.1 GCA_018828505.1 Bacteroidota bacterium
GCGTGCAATTTAACAGCGTGTCCAATCGTAACGTAATTTCCTATATTTACAGGGCTTTCCTTTGTCAGATGAATTACTGAATTATCCTGAATATTAGTAAATGTTCCAATCTTAATATAATTAATATCACCGCGTAGAACCGAATTAAACCAGATGCTGCTGTTATTACCAATCTCAACATCTCCTATTATTTTAACTCCGGGTGCTATTAAAACATTCTCACCAATCTTTGGCTCTTTACCATTGTAAGAGAAAAAATAATCAGATTCAACTTTTTCGCGGGGGCTGCCAATCATTCCTATTCCATTTTTTGAGTTCAATATTGATATTTCCAATGATTACTTTCATCGTTGCCTTTATTGGAACGGAAGCTTCATCATTTGAGAAGTATCCCTCTAAATTTCCCGTAAGACCAAAAATTCCGGTGAAGCGGACAAGCCCATCAATTTTTACGCAATCAATATCATAATCAAGTGCATCAATTTTTACCGGTTCGGATTTATTATAAAAATTAATAGTCGTTAATGTTGTTGTTTCGTTCAAATATGTAGGTATATCATAAGTTTTTTTTTGACGCGTATTCCCTCTTGCAAAAAAGAAGAGTGAAAGCCCATCCTGTAAATTTTCACTAAAAGACACATTCTCCTCGAAATCGACTTTCCAATTATCTTTAAATCCTTTTTGAACGAAGATGGATCTCTTTTTGTAATCGAAATCGTATTTCGTGAATCGCCAGCCGATTTTATGCTTATCAAGTCCGATAAACATTTCCGAGAGAAATTTTTCCGTTACCTGGCTATTATAGATGCTATGCAAATCGACGAATGGCAATCCATCATATGAATCAATGTAAGCTCTGGTCTCGTAGACCTCATTCCCATCTTTTATGAACTTACGAAGTGTTTTTATCTTAATCTCACCAATTTTAATAAAAGTGTAGCGGACTTCATAAGTGAGGTCCTCACCGACCACAAAAATATTTTTACCGCTCGGTTCAGGTGCGTACCGACTAATTTCAGATGAGAAACTGAAACTCGTCACTAAAGTGATTATCGTACAGAGCGAAAGAAGTTTCATTCTGATGAATAAATTAATTTCACAACTACTTTAATTTTGCTAGTTTTTCTGCTTCAGGAAACAACGATAATGCTTTTATGAATTGAGGATCAAGCTCCAATAAAATTGGATACCAACCTTCATTTCGCCAATAGCTTCTTGCAATCTGGGCCTTCAATCTCGCACGAATGTACTCGGTATCTTTCTTCAGTTCATCATTTACAATTTCGACATCCTGCGATTTTCCATAGTTGATAAAATCATTGAACATTTTATCTTCTATGTTATAAGATTTCTTGAACGATTCGAAATTTGGAAATTTGCTTTGTATCATTTTTCCATTCTTATCGAGATAGCCAAGCACAAATTGATAGAATAAATTCTTTCTCAATAATTGGGAAGTATATTTTGTCAGTGGCGGTGACTTGATGATGAAATCAGGAGTGATTCCACCTCCTCCAAAAACGGATCTCCCTGCATTCGTTTTATAAATTGGTCTCGAAGTATCTTTTTCTACTTGATGATCGATATTATCTCCTTCAAGTGAATCCTGTCCCAGCGATGCACGATAATAATCTTCTTTTGAGGTACCCTTTTCATAATCTCGCTGAATTAGTCTGCCAACCGGTGTGTAGTACTGGGAAATTGTCAAACGAATGGCTGAGTTGTCATTTAATTCAAATTGTCTCTGTACCAATCCTTTTCCGAAAGTTGTTTCTCCGACTATTAAACCTCGATCCCAATCTTGAATCGCACCGGAAACAATTTCACTGGCAGAAGCTGAACCATTATTAACCAGGATAACTATCGGCATCTTTTCATATTTGAAACTTCTTGAAGCGGAATATTCTTCAACGAACTCTCTAATTCTCGATTTGGTGAATACAATTTTTTTATTCCCGTCAAGGAAAAGATCTGAAACCTTAACCGATTCATTCATATATCCGCCTGAATTATTTCTGAGATCGAGGATCAACTTTTTCATTCCTCTTTTGTCGAGATCATCAAGCGAGGATTTAACTTCATTGAAAGTGGTTTCGGAAAATTTGGAAAGACTAATGTAACCGGTTTCAGAATCGATCATAAAATGTGCATCAACGGAGTAAAGCGGAATCTTGTCTCGAACTATTGTGAAATCCATTACTCCATCTATACCTGGACGATAGATGGTAACATCCACTTTCGAACCTTTGGGTCCTCTGAGTTTGTTTCGTACATCATCGTTCGTAATTTTTTTATAACCTTCGTTGTTAATTTTTACGATTCTATCCCCCGCTATAATTCCGAGAGCATCACTCGGGCCACCGCTGATGGGTGAAACAACAACAATCGTATCACTAATTATCTGAAATTCAATCCCGATACCTTCGAAGTTTCCGCGAAATTCTTCTTGAACACTTTCCAACTGTTTGGCAGGAATGTAAACACTATGCGGATCAAGCTGGTCGTACATTCCTTTAATTGCTGCTTCGACTAACTTCTGTGTATCGACTTCTTCTACGTAGTATTTTTTTGTGATGCTAAGTACGTCATTGAATTTTCTAAGTTGTTCCTGTAGATTATCACCCGATATTGCCCTTTCTATTTGGATGCCGCCAAAAATTCCGAGCATCAATACTACTATTACGAATAAATAACCAAATCTTTTGTTCTTCATTTTTTACCTATAATTTATTTTTCAAATAAAAGATATTAAACCGATTGAAAAAATCAAAGCATTATAGTTCTCATAAGATTTTATTTTTTCATATCGAAACTTCCCGTGAAGTTTTATATTTCTAATAAATTCATAAAAACATTTTAATTCAATACTCAAAGTTCGCTCCAATTTACCATCCAAAAATTTCACGTATTCAGGATCGGTGGTTCTTCTCCCTAAATTTAAATCTCCACCAACATTAATCGTTTCCCAGTTAATACTGTAATTTTTTCCATGTCTTTCATACGCTGTAGATGCTGTGAAGTTCACTTTTGGAGAGGGAAAATAATTCACAGCAAAAATAACGCGGTCGCTATTGGGCTGTAGATTACTTCCAAGAGGATAATTGTAATTCGAATAATTATTATCAATAATACGGTGTGTGTATGTGTACGGTTCAACTCTTACATATTCAATATTGAAGTGGAGAGGAATAGTTGCCAATGGATTTACAATATTCACGCCCACATTAAGTGCAAACTGATTACCGAACCAACCGGATCCAAGTTTGCCGAAATCGACATCATCTATCAATAAAGTAGAATACAATTTTATCTTTTGAAAAGGAATGTACTCGACATCCGCATATAGCAGGGTGTTGTCTCTATCTTGCAGACTGTGCTCTGTTGATTTGTAGAAATTAAATGGATTCAGATAAGCAAAGTCAACACCGCGTCTGCTGTAGATCACTGATTCACCAAATCCTAATCTCAAATTACTGAAAGGAGAAAAACTTATTCTGTGATGAACAAAGTATTTTGGATCGACCGAAGTTATATAACCAACTAATTTATCATAAACATCATATCTTTCTCCTAATAACCAGCCATGCGTATAATCAAACAGAAATGATTTGTAATTCAAACGAAGAGAAACATAATTGAAGTTTGGGGAATTGTCTCCAAGAATTAATTTATTTGAGCCATATCCGATTATTTGCCGGTCGCTCCCAATTTTCATTGTAATATTTGGATGTTCAAATGAAATGTATCCGTAAGCTCTATCGAAAAAATTAGATTCTATTTTTTCGAACAGTTTAAAATTGTATCGTAAATCTTCATCCACTAAAGCAGCGGCTTTGTCTCCCTTTAAGATTCCATTTCTTCCATCCATTTCAAATCCAATTACATTAGCGAAAGAACCGTAAATTCGTCCGCCAATTTCTCCGAGGCCTGCTTTGTAATTTGTTTTTAACTCATCCAAATAATTTGCTCTCATGAAGAAGTAGCTCTTGGCAAAAATTGAAAACTCTTTTTCTTTCACATAGGCGAACAGAAATTTTTCTCTATCCGAAAAAAAATCGAAATCAGAATCAGTAAATATAGATTCGGAACGATCTAATGTGCCAAAAGCTTCGAAACCGAATTGAGTTAAATAATAATTCAAGAATGATCTATCTGTCGCATTTAATTTTTCCCGTCGTTCCCAAATACTTAAAAGTAATTCAGCTATCTTTTTGCGTGTGAGTGGTAAACTTTCAGAATAGTAATTTTCAATCGCACCATTGGTTTTCATCCTATCAAGAAAGGGATAGACTTCACTCTCAACCGAGACATAAGTCCCTTGTGAAAAAATTAATACAGGAATTGTAAGTATTAGCACTATAAAAAACTTTTTCATCTTACCTCCACCCATTCATCAACAGGTTTAGGAATTATTTTCATGACATTTAGTGCATTTAATAACCACAACCAAAATACACGATGATAGCCAAATTTCCTGTACCGTCTTGGCGATTCATAAATTTTCAAATCGAATTTAACTTTTATTTTTCCGTTCTTTCTGATCTTCTTGTACAAATCCCAATCTTCACCGGCTGTCAGTGTTTCATCATAACCGTTGTATTTTTCAAACACTTCCCTTTTTATTACTTGACACTCACCTCTCCCCATTCCTATTCCAATATAGTTCAAAAATCTCACATAGGAATTATAAAACATATGAAATAGAATATCACTCAATCGTTTTTCTGACGGAGCGATCTCAAATCTGAATGTCGCAGCTTTATACTCCGAATGATTAAATTCATTAGTCACGAAAGAAAAGAAATCATGCGGCTTTTCAATCAAACAATCTGCACAGAGAAAAATCAATGTAGCTCCGATGGAATGTTTTGCACCTGCGTTTTTGCCTTGAGAAATTGTCTGTCTCGTTCCATTTGTGTTCGTAACAATTTTATCGCAGAATTTCAATGCTTTCTCAATGGTTTTATCTTTGCTTCCGCCGTCTGAAAGAATTATTTCATAATTAAATTTGGATTTCAATTCTTCCGAGTTCAATTGCTCCAGAAGATTCGGTAATAATTTTTCTTCATTAAGCGAGGGTATGATTATGCTTATCAATTATATCAAAAGGTTAGTGTAAGATAAAATTTATTATTAGTGTACTTTATTCCGGGAGCAGGGAAATGAATATGATTCAAAGTTTTTTTCAAAAAGTCCCAAAAGCCTCCTTCAAGAGGAATTTTTTCTAGATCGTAATCGAGCGTCAGATAAAAATTCTTATCTGCTTTCCCATAACCATCCCAATTGCGGATGTTATATCCTAAAGCTAAGCAAAGAAAATCTGGCCAGTATCTCTCAAGGTTTTGAGGTAAGAATTCATTTACCCGAAAGCTCAAATAAAAGCTTTGTCCTTCATAATCATCGATAACGGTTTTCAAATTGTTACCTGCTTTCGCTCCTTTCTGAAAATATTTCGAGGGATAGTAACTGTATTTCAAATTAATATTTTGCATGAATGGAACATACTCTTGAAGCACAGGATAGAATGAACCTAAGACATCCGCAGTCGCATCACCTGGACTGAATCCCCAATCGGTTGCGAATCCATCTTCGAATTCGATGTAAAGCATATATACGCTGGATAAAATTGCACCGTACAGTATCGATTTTTTTCGTTCAACATTTGACCACTCGAGCGCCGAAGAAAATAAATGCTGAACACCTGAGCCCGCCCAGAAATGTCCAAGCTTATCGATCCATAAAGCGTATTCCCAGTCATTCTGGAAATGAAAATTTCTTCTCTGATCTCTCCACCATGCATTAGCTTGATAAATGTGAAGACCAATACCAGTTGCAAGTGTAACGCCGCCAAGTACAGCAAGCCGGGTGTAATTGACTGATTCGTCCGGGTTCAAATTGTTTTCCGAAGCCAAATTTTTCTTCAAAGAAAGATGGATTGAATTGTTGTTCTCTAATTGTTGGACTGAATCGGATTGAGCAATTGAATAAGTAGAATAAAAAAATAAAATAGTTAGTACTAAAAATATTTTCACATCAATTCGAAATAAATTAATATAAATAACTCAAGTTAACCGGTAATTTAAATGTATTCTCTAAATTACTATGATTTGTGGTTGGGTTAA
>JAHJVF010000057.1 GCA_018828505.1 Bacteroidota bacterium
ACATAGAACCGAAAGAGGCAGGCGGGCGGGAAATATTCTCCCGCAGATGTTCGCAGAATAGGTTTTTAGAGGTACCCTTATATCAATTTTTGTAACGGGTATCTAAAGTCTTTTGTTCTCTAATGACAAATCTGGGATAAAATTTCTTCGTGGTTCTTTTGAGATTTTTCTTCGCGGTTCTTCGTGTAAAAAAGGTTTTAGACACGAAGAAACACTGGCGAAGCCATCCCTTTCGGGAGAAGGCATCACGAAGTTACGCGAAGTGATTAGTTTGTGAGAATGAGGTGAAGGGAGGTTATAAAAAACGACGGACTTAATATTTTTTAGTTGAAAGATTCCATCCCGACTTGTCGGGATGGAATCTTTATGATTTTATTATATCACGCAACGCTTTTTCAAGCTCACTAAAGTTAAAGTTGAAACCGTTATCCAAAAGTTTCTTCGGATAAACATTTTGTCCTTCAAGCAGAACACTTGAAACTTCTCCCAAAATTAATTTTATCATAAACTCAGGTGCTTTAGTCCAGCAAGAACGATTCATTACTCTGCCAAGTGTTAAACAAAATTCTTTCATTCTAACAGGTTGAGGTGCAACTGCATTTACTGCTCCACTAATTGATGGATTAAATGTGACGAAATTTATTATATCTATAAAATCGTTTTCGTGTATCCAGGGGAGAATTTGCTTGCCTGAACTGATCACACCACCGACAAAAAACTTGAAAGGAAGTTGAATTTTCGGCAATGCACCACCACGGGAGGAAAGAACCATTCCAGTCCGCAGACTGACTCTTCTAACTCCACACTTTTCAACTTCAGCGGCAGCGCGTTCCCAATCTTCTGCTAATTCAGCCATGAAACCTTGTCCAGTAGGAGAATCTTCATAAAAAATTTTTTCTAAACTGGAGCCATAGTAATTTACACCGGAACTGACAATCAACAACTCAGGCTTTTTATCAGCTTGAGCAATGGCATCGACAATAGTTTTTGTTGAGTTAATTCTGCTTTCATACAGAATTATTTTTCTCTTCTCTGTCCATCTTTTTTCGATTATTGGAGCTCCTGCCAAATGAACAAAAGCATCCACCTCATTGATTATATGATTCCAAGAAGAATTATCGTAGGCATTCCATTCTACATATTTTGTGTTCGCGTTATCTGCCAGCTTATCTGTTATTGATGAGGCGGGCAAGTGCCGCTTGATCTTAGCCGGATTTCTCGTTAGTACTATTACATGATTATTCTTTGTGATAAGGTCCTTGTGGAGTAAAGAGCCGATCAAACCTGTCGCTCCGGTGATTGCAAATGTTTTCATGTTTTATCTAAATCCGTATTAAAGTTGGTGTATTATAAAAAACTTTTAATGATAAAAAAAATAGATTAATTTTGTTTAACTGATTATGAACCAATTTCGCAATATGGATATTCGCAAGAGAGCTGCAGCAATTTCTCTCACAATTGGCTTTTTCATGTTTGCTATTAAGATAGCGGCATTTATAATCACCGGCTCATCTGCAATTTTATCAGATGCTATTGAATCGGTTGTTCATATTATTGCCACCGGATTTGCATTTTACAGTATAATTGTTTCGCTTCGTCCTCCTGATAAATCACATCCCTACGGACACGGAAAGGTCGAATATTTCTCTGCAGGTTTTGAAGGTGGGATGATCATTATTGCTGCAATTGCAATCTGCTATTTTGCGGCAGAGGATTTAATTTTCGGAGTTGAGTTGAAACAGCTTGATTTCGGCGCAGTTTTAATCGGCTTTGCCGGTTTAATAAATTTATTTCTCGGCTGGTATTTGATTCGTATCGGAAGGAAGACCAACTCATTGATCCTTGAGGCGGACGGCAAACATATTTTAACCGACTCAATTACAAGCCTCGGGGTA
Organism: Bacteroidota bacterium; assembly: GCA_018828505.1. Taxonomy (GTDB): domain Bacteria; phylum Bacteroidota; class Ignavibacteria; order Ch128b; family Ch128b; genus JAHJVF01. The sequence goes on from JAHJVF010000057.1 coordinate 1,896, forward strand.
GTGATCGGGATCATCTTAGTATTAATTACAGATGTATTGCTACTCGATCCGATCATTGCAATAATAGTAGCTGCGAACATAATCGGAACCGGAGGAAAATTGATAAGAAAATCTGTAAAAGGATTGATGCAGGAATCAGATTCGGAAATGCTTCTCAGAATAATCGATGTTGTGAAGAAGATGAGGGAGCGCGACTACATCGAGCTTCATAAATTAAGAGCATGGAAAGCCGGAGATTCTCACTTTATTGATTTTCATCTCACAGTTCCTTGTTTTTATTCGATAGAACAATCGCACAAAATGCAGAAAGTAATTACGGATAATTTGATTGAAGAATTTGGCGAGTCAACTCAAACGATGCTTCATTTCGATCCATGCAAGCCATCATGCTGTGTGTATTGCGAAATGCCGAACTGTGAAATCAGAAGCGAAAAGTTTTCCATAGAGCTAAAATGGGAACTTGAGAATTGTATTGCTGAAGCTGTTTACAACATTACTGAAGTTACGCAAAACAGTCATTCTGAATCCGTCGTCTGACGGATGAAGAATCTTAGACTCCAATTTCAAGTGGTTTTTAGATATTTCTCCCGACAAGTCGCATTAGCGTCAACTTAATTTTAAGCTTTTAAAGATTACGCGATGATCTTAACTATAAAAAGAGACATCATTAAGCACTTTTTGTTAATATTATCTTGTTTGTTCTTTTTATAA
>JAHJVF010000394.1 GCA_018828505.1 Bacteroidota bacterium
TAACAGGGCACCTCTAAAAACTATTATTTTTCTTGGCGACTTATATTTTATGGTTAATCATAGTTATTTATTAATTGGGCTAAAGCCCTTGATGTGAGCGGCTTTTCAATAACCCCACGCTTAAGCGTGGGGTTACAAAAACATACCTGCCACGACAACGCCCGCCACAAAATAGCTATGAAGGGGCAGGCTATGATTTGGCAGGCTAATCTCTGCGGACTTTAGTCCTTAATTCAAGTTTTTAGAGATGCCCAACCTTGAATCGCACATTTGATTTCCTCGGATGCTTTTCTAATTCCTAAAGTTACTTTCCTGCAGGACTCTTCTTCATTCTTAAAATATTTTTGAAGGGCAATTAAAGAATGAATTTCTTTCATAACTTTATTTGGGATTGACTTCTCATCAGCCGACCCACAAACTAAAATTAACTTTGAATTAATTTTACGACTGAGCTGATAAATTTCTCCAACAGCTTTTCCGTCAAACGACTGTGAATCGATTTTCCCTTCTCCGGTAATGATAAAATCAAACTTTTCATTTTCAAGTTTTGAAAGAGAGAAATATTCTCTCCAGGAAATTACATCAGCATTCAGAAATACATTCAATCCAGCAGCTAAACCACCTCCAGCACCAAACATTTTCGAATGTTTAATTTTCTTTCCAAACGCTTTTTGTACGACATTTGAAAAATTCTTCATACCCATTTCCAAGACATTAATATCTTTTCTTGATGCTCCTTTTTGTTTCGAATAAATTTTTGTTGAACCTTTCGAACCGATGAGTGGATTTTCAACATCGGCAACTGCAATGATCTGACGTTTCCTAAATTCTATTTGCAGATTTTCATCAATCAGTATTTGTTTTAATTTCTGAAGATACTTACCGCCAATTTTCAACTCTTTTTCATTTGAATCTTTCAATTGATATCCAATTGCTTGAGCCATACCGCACCCGGCATCGTTAGTTGAAGTACCGCCAATCCCAATAATCATTTTTTTTTCTCGAAACTCTGGTTCGGAAAATACTTTTTTAAGTAGTATCCCCAACCCATAGGAAGTTGTTTTCAGTGGATTTCTTTCAGGAATATCAATAAGCTTCAATCCAAGCACATTCGCTGATTCAACGTAGACGTTTTTCTTATCGAAGAAGACTTCAACTTTAATTTTTTTATCGAGAAGCGGGGCGGGAATAAAGTAAAATTTACAATGACATTTTTTGTTATACCGAATAACTCCTAAAAACCCATCGCCTCCATCAGAAATAGGAAATACTTGTATTTTATGCGACGCAAGTTCTTCAGCGAGAAGTTTATTGATTGCAACTGAATCGAGAGACTCTTTAAAAGAATTTACGCAGAGTAAAATTTTTAATTTTCTAGCCATTACCCAAATTCAGAGTTTTTTAAGTTCGCTATTAAATCGAAATCTCAATGAGCTTATTTGTTCTCAACGATTCGATAATTGCAAATGTGGTTTTTGTCGTGTAAAAAATTGATTCGAGAGTAATCGGCGATTGCTCACCTTTTTTAATTGAATTAATGAAGCTTGTAACTTCCTCTTTATGTCCTTTGCCTGAATAATTCTTGGTGAACTTCTTGCCCGCCTGATAGAAATCAACTTTTTCAAAATTATGAAGTATTGCGGATTTTTGACCTGACGATACTTCCAAATATTCTTTGCTGACCGAGTTGTCCCCATTGGCTTGATAGATAATCGTTCCAATTGAACCATCATTGAACTTGATAATTGCTGAAAGTGTATCTTCCTCTTTATCATTACCGATGTTCATCGAAATTGATGATGCGAAAACATTTTTGGGGAGTGAATCACAAATGAAGCTTAACGTATCGACGAAATGACATACTTCACCAATAATTCTACCCCCTTGATCCGGTCTTTGAGCCCAATGTGTTAATGGGATTTTCCCTGCATTCACTCTGTACAAAAAGTTAAATGGAGAAGAATTGAAAAAGTTTTTAATATCGACAATACCCGGAGCGAATCTTCGATTGAAACCGACAAGTAGATATTTTGCATCTGAATTTAACTGCATTATTTCATTCAGCTCGGATTCATTAATAGCGAGAGGTTTCTCAACGAATACTTGTTTCCCTCTTCTCAAAGCTTCTAAAACGAAAGATGCGTGAGTATCATGTCTTGTTACAATGAAAACTGTATTAATATTTTTGTTATCCAAGACTTCAAGTGGTTCGGTAGTGAAATTTTGAAATCCGAACTTATGAGCAGCGCTTTTTGCCTGGACCCCTTCTATCGTGCAGACGGTGTGAAGCTGAACGTTCATTTTCTTCAAATGAGGAAGAAGATTTGCAGACGCAAAACTTCCGGCACCGATAAATCCAATTGAAATATCATCAGATTTCTTTGAACTGATGTTCGTCGTAAAGTATTTTTTCCCCTCAGGTTTTAAAGTTTCATACTCAAATAAAATTCCTCGATAAAATTCTTTCGACTTACCGAGAATTAAATCATACGCAGTCTGAAAATTCTCAATTTTAAATTTATGAGTAAGCAATGGTTTAATATCAATTTTCTTTGCGGAGATTAAATCGAGGAAAGCTTGCATGTTTCTATTTTCGGTCCATCGTACATAACCGAAGGGATAGTCCCTGCCTTCTTCCTCATACGATACGTCGTATCTTCCCGGACCGTAAGAACGCGACATTATAATTTCCAGTTCTTTCATGTAATATGGTCCACGGGGCATATCAACTTTTACTGCACCGACAATTACAACTTTACCTTTCTCACGACAGATCTCACCGGCAAGTTCGATCGGTTCATTACTTTCAGTTCCCGCCGTTAAAATTACCTTATCGACTCCATATCCATTTGTTAAGGCAATGACTTCTTCTTTGGAACTTTTCGAACTCTTTAAAACAAAATCTGCTCCGAAATCTTTAGCAAACTTCAATGCATCATCAGAAATATCAAGTCCAATAACTTTACATCCATTAGCCTGCAGAAGTTGAACTGTAATCAATCCTAATAATCCAAGTCCTACAACGGCAATCGTTTCTCCCAGTGTTACATCTGCTTGTCTGACTCCCTGTAATGCAATCGCACCTAAAGTAGTGAATGCAGCTTCTTCTATTGAAACGTTCTCTGGAATTTTAACACAAAGATTTTCAGGAATAAATACTACTTCAGCATGATTAGCTAAGCCAGCACCGGCACAGGCAACACGGTCGCCCGGTTTGAATTTTTCACTACTCGATTCAAACACAACTCCGGCACTACTGTAACCCAACGCTCTAAAATCATTTAAAGAAGAAAATACGCGTTCCGCTGTTTGAACTAAACCGTCTCTCTTAACAATTTGTAAAACAGATTTAACTAAATCGGGATTTTTATATGCCTTGAGAAGTAGATTATCTTTCCCCTTCTCGACTGAGATCCTTTCAGTACCGGCACTTATCAGTGAAAAATGATTCTGTACTAAGACCCCTTTTTTTAACAAGGCCGGAGAAGGAAGATCAGCAACTACCATCTCCCCATCTTTTATCCTCTGCAGAAGCTGTTTCATGATTTCAGGTCTTCCTTATACACAGTTTCCCTACCAATTGAATAGTATACAAATCCATATCGCCTGGCTTTTTCGGTATCGTAGACATTTCTTCCATCGAAAATAATAAATTCATTCATCAGTTTTTTCACTTCATCGAAATCGGGATTACGGAATTCATTCCATTCTGTCGCGATAATCAGTGCATCACATTCTCTAACAGCCTGAAGACTGTCATTTGCATATTCGATTTTATTTTTAAAAATCTTTTTTGTGTTTTCCACTGCTTCAGGATCGTAAGCTACAATCTTTGCTCCATTTTCTAGAAGAGAATCAATCAGTTTAAATGCAGGAGCTTCACGAACATCATCAGTATCTGGTTTGAATGCTAAACCCCACAGTGCAAATTTTTTACCTGATATATTTCCCTTAAAGTGCTCCATTACCTTTTGGAACATCACTTTTTTTTGAGATTCATTTGTACGAACAATTGCATCGAGAATGTTCGATTTAACTTCCGCTTCATTGAACGAATTCTGAAATGCTTTCACATCCTTAGGGAAACATGAACCGCCATAGCCAATTCCGGGGAAGAGGAAACGTTTACCAATCCTATTATCGCTTCCGATCGCTAATCGGACAAAATCGACATTTGCTCCGACTTTCTCGCAGTAATTGGCGACTTCATTCATAAATGAAATTTTTGTTGCAAGAAAAGTATTAGCAGCATACTTGGTAACCTCGGCACTTTTTTCGTCCATAAAATAAATTGCGTTCCCGGAACGAACGAACGGCTCATATAAATTTTTCATAATTTCTTCTGCTTGTTTGGAAGAAGTTCCTACGACGATTCGTTCAGGTTTCAGGAAATCTTCAACTGCTACACCTTCACGTAGAAATTCCGGATTCGAAACAACATCGAATGGATACTCACCGTGAGCCGCAATTTTAATTCGGACTTTTTGTGCAGTTCCGACAGGAACTGTACTTTTGTTCACAATGACCTTATATTTTTTCTCTTTAAGCGATTGAAATATTTTTCCTACATCATTAGCAGCTTCTAAAACATGTTTCAAATCTGCTGCACCATCTTCTCCTTGCGGAGTAGGAAGACAAAAGAAAATCACACTGCTCTTTTCGACTGCATAGTTCAAATTGTCTGAAAACTCAAGCCGATTCTTTTCCATGTTGTTAAGCATGAGTGATTTTAATCCGCGCTCATGAATTACCGGGTCGCCCTGCCTCATTCTTTGTAACTTCGATTGATCATTATCAACACAAATAACGTGGTTACCTGTTTCCGCTAAACATACCCCGGAAACTAAACCGACATATCCGGTTCCGATTACTGCAATATTCATTTATTGAGACCTTTAAAGTATGATACCAATTTGGATTTTGTTTTACTCATTTCTTCTGAAATTAATTTAATATCATTTAAAACAGGCATGAAATTAGTGTCGCCATTCCATCTTGGGACAATATGAAAGTGAAGATGATCTTCAATGCCGGCACCTGCTACTTTGCCTAAATTCGTACCGATGTTGTGTCCCTGTGCTTTTAACGCCTTACCAAGTGCCTCAATTGATAACTCAAGCAGATAAAAAATTTCTAATCTCTCATTTTCATTAAGATCAGATAAATTTGAGATGTGCCTATATGGAAGGATCAATAAATGTCCGTTATTATAAGGATAGCGATTCATCAGTACGAAGATAAATTCCCCTCTTAATACGACAAGCGAATCTTTATCTTCCGGAGTTTCACCTGCAGCTTTGCAGAAAACGCACGATTTATCTTCGGTCTCTTGATGAAATGATTCGATATACTCAGAACGCCAGGGTGAAAAGAGCCTTTTCATATATTAGGCTTCTTCTTTCTCCTTCTCGGCTGCGGCAATTATTTTAGCTTCAATTTCTTTGGGGACTTCTTCATAGTGAGAAAGAGCCATCTCATACAAACCTCTTCCCTGCGTCATACTTCTCAAATGAGTTGAATATTTAAATAATTCAGCGAGAGGCACAAGTGCTTTGATGATTTGATATTTACCACTTGAATCCATTCCGAGAATTTTTCCTCTTCGGCTGGATATATCACCCATAACATCTCCCATATACTCTTCAGGGATTGTAATTTTTACTTCCTGGATTGGTTCGAGCAGACATGGTTTTGCTTCTAAAAATCCTTTCTTGAAAGCTTGGGCGGCTGCAATCTTAAATGAAATTTCATCTGAGTCGACTGTATGATAAGTTCCATCAAAGAGAGTGACTTTAACATCAACAACTTTGTAACCTGCAAGGACACCTTTTAGTAAAATATCGTTCAGACCTTTTTCAACTGCCGGGATGAAACGGCCAGGAACTACACCACCCACAATTGAGTCATCGAATTCAAAACCCTCACCTCTTTTTCTCGGTTCGATCTTTAGGTGAACATGTCCATACTGTCCGCGTCCGCCGGATTGTTTTTTGTGTTTGTATTCAGAATCAGCACAGACACCTTTTATTGTTTCTCTGTAAGGTATCTTTGGTTCGATCAGGTCAACTTCAACACCGAATTTATCTTTGAGTTTTTTGGCTGCTAAGTTCAAATGGAGCTCACCTTGCCCGGTTATGATAGTCTGCGACAGTTCGGGATCAAAGTGCATTTTAAAAGTTGGGTCTTCTTCATGCAATGTATGAAATCCGTTTGCGATCTTATCCTCATCACCCTGTGCTCTCGACTTTACGGCGAATTGAATAATCGGGTTCGGAAACTCAATTTCATTGAATTTTACTCCGAGAGATTTAGAAACGAGTGTATTATTTGTATGAGTATCTTTTAATCTTACAACTGCACCTAAATCACCTGCAAACAGATGCGGTACTTCTTTCCGATGCTTACCGTTGAGAACATAAATCTGGCTCGTTCGCTCAAATTTATTCGTTTTCGGATTGTGTAAATCTAATCCATGCTGAATAGTACCGCTGTAAACTTTAAAAAATGAAAGTTCGCCAATTGCAGATTCGGAGAGTGTCTTAAATACGAACAATGCAGGATCATTTTCTTCATTGATCTCTACGTCAACTTCACTTCCGTTTTTAAATGCTTTTATTTTATTTCTCTCGGCAGGAGAAGGGAAATACTCTGCTACAACATCTAAAAATCCTGCTATATTTACATTTGCAGTAGCACCACACGGAATAACAGGCACTAAGCTCCCTTTAAGAATTCCTTTCTGAATACCTTGCTGAATTTCTTCCGCGGATAAGCTGCCATTTTCAAAATATTTATTCATCAATCCTTCATCAGATTCGGCTATCATTTCAACCATTTCGTTGAAGAGTTTTTCTGCTTCAGCTTTTTTATCGGCTGGAATATCCTCGATCTTATATTTTCCATTGCCGCCTCTTTCATATACAAGCTGCTTCATTTTCAGCAAATCTATAACAGTATCAAAATTAATTCCCTGATTTACAGGATATTGAACAACAACGGCATTGAGTGTCAAACTACTCTTAACCTGGTTAAACACTTCGAAGAAGTTAGATCTTTCGTTATCACATTTATTTATAAGAATGGATTTTGGTATTGAAGCATCGTCAGCAAATTTCCAAACTATATCACTCCCGACTTCAATCCCCTCAACAGCTTTAAGTACTAAAACTGCACAATCTGCCACTCTTAACCCGCACTTCACTTCACCGATAAAGTCAGCGTATCCTGGAGTATCAATAATGTTAATTTTATTGTTCTGCCAATCGCAATGCATCAGTGCTGCACTGATTGAAATCTGCCGTTCAATTTCATCCGGTTTGAAATCTGAAGTAGTATTGCCATCCTCAACTTTTCCTAATCTAGTTATTTCACCAGAAGCAAAAAGAATCGATTCAGTTATTGACGTTTTTCCTGAGCCGCCGTGACCAATGAGCGTAATATTCCTAATGTTTTTAGATTTGTATTCTTTCAAAAATAACCTCCGTTAAAATAAAATGGACATGAGATATTAATTTCTATCAATGAGTGAGACGAATCTAAACCTGTCCACCGAAGCGAAGCGTAGGTGGAAGGTCATTTTTAAATTTTTCTCCGTCCGCTGACGGATTCGATTTCAGAATTAAAACCTGCCCGCCGAAGGCGGGAATATGGCGGTCAGGTTTTCTTTGTTTATACCTTTTTAGAATAGTCTCTGAGTGTCTGCCAAAAAACTCTAACACCTTTTATAATTGCGTTTCTGGTAGATAAGAACTCATCAATCGGGTCTTCAATAGCTGACCGAACTTTATTCTTAATTCTCTCCACGTCATCAAAAGTTTCTTTTACCAAACCAACTGCATCCTTCACGGTTGCAACTTGCTCCTCAATAGTACTTGAGATGTTATTTATCCGGGAGGTTAACGATTCAAGATTTTCTAAAACAGGCTTAGCTTTCTGAGAAATTTCACCAACATCGATTTCTATAGCCTTAACTGATTTAGCAACTCCTCTCAGAAGATAGGTCAAGTACAATATGAAGAGAATTAAGACAACAAAAAGCACAGCTTGCAAAATTGAAAGTAGTATTTCCACGCTAAATAATAATTTTTGTTATGATTCTTTTTCGGATTTATAAGCATCAACACCCGCTTGAAAGGCTGACTTTATTCTTGTTCCTTCTTTACCGGCAGTTGATTTAACTTGATCAATTTTATCAGAAGCTTTGGATTTTGCATCGGCTAATACTTTTTCAGCTTCACTTAATAAGCCCTGAGCTTTTTCTTTTGCATCATGAACTAATGTTTCCGACCTTTTCTTACCATCATTATAAAGCTGAGAAACTTTTTCTTTTGCTTCCTTGAAATATTCATCAAGGTCATCTTTTACTTCATCAGCTTTAGATCTGATGTCTTGTCGTAGTTCTTTACCACTTTTCGGAGCAAACAGGAGAGCAATAATACCTCCTACAACACTACCAGCTAAAAAACCAACTATTAATCCTTTTGCGATTCCTTTATCAGAAGCCATAACTTTCTCCTTTTTAATTCATAATAGAAAAAACCGAGCTGATTTTCAAGGTTCTCAACCGCATATTTTATTTAATTCGTTAGAAATTTAAAAAATGGCAAGAATTAAGGCAAAGAATAATTATTGCCCATTAATTTCGAAAACTTTCTTATGGACAACTTTTCTTTGAAAATAAATTAATCCAAAAATTCCAATTACAACCGCAAACCAAAGTGTCGCAATTCTAATTAAGAAAGTTGAAACAAAAGCGATGTTTAA
>JAHJVF010000395.1 GCA_018828505.1 Bacteroidota bacterium
CTGCTTCGATATAATTCATCGCGGGCATGTTGATTATCTCACTCGAGCGAGAGAACTTGGCGATGCACTGGTAGTTGCATTGAACTCAGACGAGTCCGTCAGAAAACTTAAAGGTGAAGGGAGACCTGTCGTAAGCTTATCCGATCGTGCCTTCGTTCTCTCGAATCTAAAATGTGTCGATTTTGTTATCAGCTTTGATGAAGAAACTCCATTCGAAATTATCTCGAAAGTTATTCCGGATATTCTTGTTAAAGGAGGAGATTGGAAATTAGATCAAATTGTTGGACGTGATATTGTCGAGAAAAATGGCGGTAAGGTTTTTTCTTTGAAATATGTTGACAACTATTCCACGTCATCATTATTGGAAAAGATAAAGAGACTCTGATTTCATGAAACTCTTCCGAATTGATAATAAACACAGACTTAAGTACAGATCAGTTGCTTATAAGATCTTTCATTTTAGTGGAAAGCTTCTTATCGCTTTTTTTGTAATATTTCTTGTGATACTCGGTTTTTCACAGACTGCAACTTTCAGAAACTTATTGCGTAATGAAATTCTCTCAATTGCCCAGAAAGAGTTGAACGGAACTCTCGAGATTGAAAATATTTACGGCACACTTGTTTCGAATCTTTCACTGAGAGAAATTCGCTATAATATTAACGGTATCGATTTTGTTAAAGCAAAAGGAATATATCTTTCCATTAATCCTATCGCACTTCTTGGAAATACCATTTCAATAAAAAATTTAATTCTCGAAGAAGCTGAAATAAATTTAGCAAAACTTGAAAACGGTAAGTGGATATTCGAAAACATTTTGAAACATCCAGCCCCTCCTGACACGACCGAAGCAGCCGAATTTGATTACGACATAAGTGTGAAAAATTTTGAACTTCAAAGGTGCACTTTCAGGATAAAGGAGAATGTTAATTCGATAAATTTCCAAAAGTATAATGTTTATGAGTCACTAAATTTTTCTGATCTTATTGTTTCCGACCTTAACTTGAAACTCTCGGCAGATTTATCTTTGAAGAAACACTCAGCAAAAATTGATATCAACTCCTTCCGTTTCAATACGAATACACAAAATTTCCGATTACGTAATTTCACATTTCAAGCCGTACTAAATCCAAATGAGATTAGAATTAAAAAATTCTCCCTCTTGACCGATAGAACTAATCTCAATTTAATTGCCAGGATAAAAGACCTTAACGTTTTTAAGAGTTTTTCGTTTGAAGAGTTTAAAGATAAATATGTCGAAGCCAGTATCGATGCACCAAACTTTGAATTCAATGATTTGAAAACTTTGATCCCTGATATAAACATGCTTAACGGCAATGCAAGTTTAAGCTTATCAGCTAGAGGCGAATTCGCTAATCTTATTATTGATAAACTTAAAATAAATTTAGGTCAGACATCATTAAGTGCAACTGCCAGAATTCTGAATTTAAGTTCACCTGAAAAGCTTTACATCACTGCCAACATTGAAAAAAGTACTTTCTTGATGGACGACGTCAATAGTCTTTTGCCATTATACGAAATCCCAAAATTTGATGGGCTTGGAAGAGTGGAGCTAACAGCCCAATATTCAGGTGAGCCGGCGAATTTTAACACTAAGCTTGAAATTAAATCTTCACACGGAAATCTTTTCGGAGAGGCAAAGTTCAACTTCAATAAAGCAGTTGCAGATTATCAAGTCAGATTGAATGCTGCTGATTTTAATTTACTACCAATTATTGGCATTCATACAAAGATAAATGGCCTAATCGCTGTTGAAGGAGAGGGTTTTTCACCAGAAGAAATTCATTCCGATATCAAAGCTGAATTTCGCAATTCTGTATTCGCTGGAAATAGAATCGATTCGTCTTCAACCCGAATCGAAGCAAAAAATAAAATCTTCGGTGTTTCTTTTATGGCGAAGAATGAGAAATTTGATATATCACTGAATGGCAACTTCGATTTCCATGAAAAAGATTTACCCAAGTATGATTTCACTCTGGCGACTTCCAATTTGGATCTTGCCGAGAATGTTGGATTGAAAGATTATAGAAGCAGCTTAAATTTCATTGCAAAAATTCGAGGTGAATCATTTGATATCGATAGGATGAATTCATCATTCAATATTGACTTCCTGAGTTCGCTCGTAAATGATGTTCAGATACCGCAATCAAAATTTGAATTAGCACTTGGAAAACCTGAAGGGGCTGACCGTTTTATTAAGGTAAGATCAGACTTTATGGATATTGATGTAAACGGAGATTTTTTAATAGGTGATTTGGCAGAAACTCTCCCGAAGAATTTGGAAGAAATTGAAAATGAAATAAAAGGAAAATTGCGGACTTTCAATCCTGTTGCTTTCATCACCGATACTACGTCAATTGAAAATGTGATGTCGAAAAAATCTTCTCGTACAAAAATTATGGGTGAAGAAGAAATTGATCCCGAAAAGAACTTCAATCTATCTTATAATATTAAGTTCCGTGATTTTGATCTCATCAACATTTTTGCGAAAGGATTGAACTTAAATATTGATGGTAGTATAAATGGTGTTATAAAGAACAACCTGGATGCATTTTATGTAAGTGCAGAGAATAAGCTCGAAAACTTTTGGCTGATCGATGCGGATATGTCAAGAAGGATTAAGGGGGCTGAAATCAACTTCTCATTCAACAAGTCGAATCAAAACGGATCGCAGCGAAAAATGTTAGCTAAAGTTTCTGCTTCTGCAGATAAAATCATATACAATAATGAGATCGAAAATTTGGAATTCGAAGCTGAAATAGATCCGAACAAGTTTTACTATCGTGTAGTAACAGAAGTCGATTCAATTATTAAAATTCGGTCTGAAGGGGAGATCGATCTTTCGCAATCGACTTATCGGGCAAACATCAAGAGTGCTACGCTTGAATTCAAAAAGTATAAAATCACTAACGAAGGTCCATTGCAATTCTCATTTAATAAAGACAAAGTTGAATTTGAAAGCTTCACTATGCGAAGAAAACGTGAGAGGATTAAGCTCAGCGGTGAAATCGGGCTTGAGGGAAATCAAAAACTAAAATTAACTGCCAATGAAATTGATGTAGAAGACATCCTGAAAAATTTTATGCCTGAGAATAATAATTTAGTAGCCGGAAGCATTTCAATTACTGCCGATCTCTTAGGCAATGCAGACAACCCGATTATCAATTCAAGTTTTTCGCTTGATGGACTTTCTATTAATCACAACGAACTTGGAGAATTAACCGGAACGGCAAACTACTCGCAGAAGCAACTTGACATGAATGTTCAGTATGCAGATACAATTTATGACGGACAAGATTTATCACTTCTCGGAAAATTGCCAATTGATTTAACTTTTGGCTCGGTCAAAAACCGATTGATTTCAGATAAAGAAATTTTAATAATTCTCAGTTTAACTAAATTCAATTTAACCCCACTGCAAGCGTTTATTCCCCAATTGAAAAGTATTTCCGGTATTGCGAATGGCGACTTAAGTTTGGTCGGGACATATGAAGAACCGATCATGAATGGTCTGCTAAAGGTTGAAAATGCAATTCTTCAAATCGCTCAAAATAATTTAAAGTATATTGGGAGTGCTGAAGTCCAATTTGCAAATGATAAAATTGAATTAACTGAATTAAAAATCTCTAATTTAAATGCGGGAAATAAAGGAGGGACTTTCCGTGCAAACGGTCTCGTTGAATTAGAGAAGTTTGAGATCAAAAAATTCGATTTCACTTCATCCGGTGCTTTGCTGGTTCTCTCGAACGAATCAAAATCTGTAAGTCCGATGGTTTATGGTGACCTTGTACTTGAAACGAGCACACCTGTTCGATTCTCTGGGGATAAGAATTTTTCAATTCTCTCCGGAGATATATATATTAAAGAAACTTCTTTAACAATACCTCAATTCGAAACTCAGTACCAGGCTGACCGCGAAGGTTTCACTTACAAATTTGTTAGTTATGGTGAGGAGATTGACTCAGCAGATATCGCATTCAAAGAGGCTGAAAAAGTTATTCGCAAAAATGGAGTGAAGAAGGAACAAAATGAACGGGAATCTTTCTCGAATCATTCCGTAAAGATGAGAGTTATATTAAAGAATAATGTTAATGTACAGTTCATTTTTAGCCGCGAGTTGAATCAAAAATTGTTTGCCGATCTCAAAGGTGAGGTAATCTTTGATGTAATTAATAATCAAACATTCACTCAAGGAGAAATTGAACTTACGCCGGAAAGCTATCTTATTTTCTATCAAAAATTCAATGCTATAGGAACGCTAAGATTTGAACGTGAATTATCCAACCCATTTTTAAATGTAACTGCAACTTATAACGATTATTATTTTGGAGGGGACACACTCTCTTCAGGCTATAAAGAGGTCAGTATTAAATTAAAACTAAATGGGACAATTCGTGATCTTGCAAAGAATCTTGTAAACAACCCTGAAAATATCGAAGTTACAATCGATGGTGTTGTTGATAATAATAAAGATGCATCTGATGTAGTTGCATTTGTACTGCTCGGAAAATTTAAAGAAGACTTAACAGCACAGGATAAAAACAACGCGGCAAGTTCGTTAGGTAATACTGTTGAAAAAGCTGCTACATCACTTCTCGGATCAGTTGTTGCGAATTTTGCTAATCAAATACTTGGAGATGTGCTTCGTACTGTTGAAATTAAGAAAGTCGGAGAAGTAACGAAATTTAACGTCGAAGGAAAAGTTGAGAACCTTAGATTCAAAGTTGGCGGAGATGCGGAAGCTTTTCAAAATATAGGATTAGCAAATATTCAATTAGAGTTTCCGGTAACTGACCGATTCTTCATCCGGCTTGAGCGAAAGCAGGCATCGATACAATCTGCCCGGCAGGAAGAAATGATTAACGAAGTAGGTTTAAAATATAAATTTGAGTTTTAGTTTATGAGCCGAATCTATTTGGCAGCCGTCAAATCCAAAAAGGTAAAATTGAACTATTTAGTCCCGCCGATGGCGGGAAAACAGAATCGCAAATATTTAATCATCATCAGATATTTATAGAGTAGGCTCGTTTATGAAAAAAAGTTACCACTGCCAAAATATTTTTGTTAAATTATATGCGAATGCACCACTATGTGGAAAGTTTCGAATTCAAGATAAATGTAATCATCCGTTATCTGACGGATCAATAGCTCTCCGAAGGCACGAAGTGCTCCTATGGAGAGTCCTTCGGACAACCCACTGTCCCCCTTCTCTTACCAAGAGAAGGGGGAATAAAAGGGGGATGAGTTCCTCTTTATAAAATTTTGAAACAAAAATTGATTGTATTTATTGGTAAGATAGTGGCATTGTTAATTTAGTATAGCAATCAATATTTTTAATCTTTGTGAACCTTTGTGTCTTCGTGCCTTTGTGGCTAAAAACTGTTGCCACTAAGACACTAAGACACCAAGAAACACTAAGAAAACTATACTTACTTAACAATGC
>JAHJVF010000396.1 GCA_018828505.1 Bacteroidota bacterium
CGGCTTTTGCAGCGCAGAGTGGTTTGGCAAATTCGCCTGAACAACTTTACCGACACTTCGTCTCTCTTAGCGCTTTTGAGAGATTGCATCATCTTTATTACAGCATGTCAAAGAGCTTTTCTTTAACTTCACGGCACAAACAAAGAAACACGAAGAAATCTTAGTGAAACTTCGTGTCTTGGTGTCTTTGTGGCAGGAAATTTAAACATTCTTGAGTTTTTAGGGGTGTCCTGAAGCCTAAACAACAATCGAATCACAATTCATTTTATTGAAAAGATAATTATCTTTGAGTGGTTATTCGTTCATGATTGCTAATAAAAATCAGAAATACCCCTCACGAAAAATTACATCATTTAAAAAGTAAAGGTTCAGCCATGAAATTAAAAATATTTTCAATTTTCGTTTTTCTTTTAATTCCACTTTGCTTATTCGCACAAAAGAAGGTCGAGAAAAAAGATTCAATTGATGCATCAATTTTTAACGGCTTAAAATGGAGAAATATAGGTCCGGCAATCACCTCAGGTCGAATTGCAGACTTTGCTGTTAATCCAAATAATTTCAGTGAATATTATGTAGCAGTGGCAAGCGGACATATTTGGAAGACTCAAAACGCAGGAACAACCTACGAACCAGTTTTTGACAATTATGGTGCTTATGCAATCGGCTGCGTTGCAATCGATCCAAATAATACGAGCGTTGTTTGGGCAGGAACCGGAGAGAACAATCATCAACGGGCATTGGGCTATGGTGATGGTGTATATAAAACCATTGATGGCGGCAAGTCATGGAAAAATATGGGACTCAAAGATTCACGACAGATTGGTAAGATCATTATCGATCCAAGAAATTCAAACATCGTATTCGTAGCTGCTGAAGGTTCCGTTTGGGGACCGGGCGGTGACCGCGGACTCTTTAAAACTATCGATGGCGGTAAAACGTGGAAAAAAGTTTTGAATATCAGCGAAAATACCGGTGTGAATAATCTCATCTACGATCCCAGAAATCCGGATGTTATGTATGCAACCTCCGAGCAAAGAAGAAGACATGTCTTCACAAAGATTGGTGGTGGTCCGGAATCTGCGGTTTATAAATCAGTTGATGCCGGAGAGACTTGGGAAAAAATAATGAACGGTCTTCCAAAAGTTGACATCGGTGGAATGGGAATAGACATCTCACCAGTAAATCCTGATGTGATTTACCTCATCTTAGAAGCAGCTGATGATCAAAGTGGATTCTATCGTTCAATAAATCGTGGTGCGACGTGGGAAAAGCGAAGTGATCATCACGAATCAGGTCAATACTATAATGAGATTTTTTGTGATCCAAAGAATGTTGATAAAGTCTATTCTGTGGAAACGATTTCTCATGTTACTGTCGATGGGGGAAAAACCTGGAAGGCACTGAGTCATAAAGGGCGTCACGTTGACGATCATGCAATGTGGATAAATCCGAATAACACCGACCATTATCTAATAGGCGGCGACGGAGGAATTTACGAGACTTTCGATTGCGGCGAAACTTACAATTTCAAAACTAATCTTCCGGTTACTCAGTTTTATAGAGTTAATGTCGATAACAGTTTTCCGTTTTATTTTGTCTATGGAGGCACACAGGATAATAATAGTATGGGAGGACCGTCTCAAACTTTGAACTCAACAGGAATTGTTAACAGTGATTGGTTCGTAACCAATGGCGGAGATGGATTCTGGACAGCAATTGATCCGGAATATCCAAACATAGTTTACGCCGAATCACAATATGCCGGAATGGTTCGTTATGACAAGCAAAGTGGTGAGACTATCAGAATACGCCCTGAACCTGCTAAGGGTGAAAATACATATCGTTGGAATTGGGATACGCCATTCTTCATCAGTCCGCACAAAAATACAAGATTATATTGTGCGGCGAATAAAGTTTTTAGAAGTGAAGATAGAGGTGATAGCTGGGAAGTTATCAGCGATGATCTTACTGCACAGATCGACCGCAACTCATTTCCAGTTATGGGAAAATACTGGAGCATCAATGCCGTTGCAAAAGATAAATCTACTTCTCTTTACGGTACTATCGTATCAATGAGTGAATCACCGGTTAAAGAAAATCTTCTCTATGTTGGAACAGACGATGGATTAATTCAAGTTTCTGAAGATGGAAAAACCTGGAGGAAGATTTCAGAATTTCCGGGTATTCCAGCGAATACTTACGTAAGTGATATTTACCCATCGAGGTTTGATGAGAACGTTGTTTATGCAAGCTTTAATAATATTAAGAGAGATGATTTCAAACCTTATCTGTTGGTAAGTAAAGATAAAGGCAAATCATGGAAATCGATCTCAAACCTGCCAAGACCCGCCGTGGCGGGCTATGATGTGGCAGGCAATTTACCCGAAAATGGAACGGTCCACACAATTGAGCAAGATTTCATTAATCCGAATCTTTTATTTGTTGGAACTGAATTCAGCGTTTTCTTCAGCACCGATGGCGGAGAAAAATGGGATCAATTGAAATCCGGTTTACCGACTAATTCAGTTAAGGATATTGTAATTCAGAAAAGAGAAAATGATCTCGTCATCGCAACATTTGGAAGAGGATTCTATATTTTGGATGATTATTCACCTCTTCGTCAAGTGAAAAAAGAATTGTTGGAGAGTGAAGCTCATATCTTTCCAATCAAAGATGCGCTGATGTATATTCCATCATTCACTTTAGGAGCGTTAGGTTCATCCTATTATTCTGCATCGAATCCTGAATTTGGCGCAACGTTCACATATTACCTAAAGGAAGTACCTAAAACTCTAAAGCAAATCAGAAAAGAAAATGAGAAAGAATTATTTAAGGAGAGTAAACCAATTCCCCAACCATCAAATGCTGACCTTCAAACAGAAGATAGAGAGATAGCACCATATTTAATTTTCACAGTATACGATGAATCAGGAAGTATTGTACGCAAGCTCACGAAATCTGCATCAAAAGGGATTCAAAGAATGAACTGGGATTTGAGATATCAATCTCCTTCACCTGTTTCAGTACAGGAGAAATTTGACCCCACATCAAAAACGCAAAGTGGTACACTTGCAATGCCGGGTAAATACAAAGTCTCTTTATCACTAGTAACTCGAGATGGGCTAAAAGAATTAGTTCCGGCAATTGAGTTTAATTGCACACCGTTGCGAAACACAACTCTCCCGGCGAAATCACGTGACGAGTTAGTTCAATTTCAAAAGAAGGCTGCTTCACTTGCCCGCACAATTCAAGGTACGAATCGTTTCATCAATGATCTGATTCGTAGAGTTGAGAATTTGAAACAAGTGATAATAAATACTCCAGAAGCAGCATTCGAGATGTTGAGTCGTGCTGACAGGATATCAGAAGAACTGAATGGTTTGCTTTTGAAATTTGAAAGAAAATCCAAATTCCCGAGCACGGAAGAAAATCCACCTTCCCCGGTAACTATTAATGAGAGACTTAGAACACTCGCCTTCACTCATTGGCGTTCAACTTCAAATCTCACTAAGAATGAATTAACTGCATACGATATTCTAATGGGAGAATTTCCACCAGTTTTAGAACGAGTGAAGAGTATTTACAATGAAGATATTAAAAAGTTAGAAGCTGGTTTAGAAAAACTCGCCGCACCGTGGACGCCGGGAAGAATTCCGGATTTAGAAATTAAATAACTCCAGATATTTTTAAAAGGTTCTCTCGATACGTCCCGACTTCAAAGCTTAAAACCACTCTCTTGTCAGGACTACTCGAGAACCAACGACTTGCGGTGCTCGAGTAGTAAAGTAATAAACGTGAGAAATGACATATCTCAAAAATCCATTCAGCAATCCAAGATATGTCATTTCTTCACAAAAGATGGAATCTTTTACATTATTAAAGCCATTATAGCTTTTTGCACATGTAAGCGATTCTCTGCTTCGTCAAAAATTATTGAGTTCGGACTATCTGCTACTTCATCGACAACTTCATCACCACGATGTGCAGGTAAGCAATGCATAAATAGATAATCATCTTTAGCGTGCTTTACTAATTCCGGATTGACTTGAAATTTTTCAAATTTCTTTTTTCTGTCTTGAGCCTCTGATTCCTGTCCCATACTTGCCCAAACATCAGTATAAACAATGTCTGCATCTTTTACTGCTGCTATTGGATCACCTAAAACTTCGACTTTCGAACCGAAATATTTTGCATTCTCTTTTGATTCTTTAACAACCTCTGCATTTGGCAGATAACCGGAAGGAGAAGCAATTGTAACATTCATTCCAACTTTCGAACACCCTTGAAGAAGACTGTGAGCCATATTGTTTCCATCACCGATGTACGTTAATTTTAATCCTC
>JAHJVF010000397.1 GCA_018828505.1 Bacteroidota bacterium
ATATTTATTTGGTAGTTTGTTTTCCTTAGATTTTTCTGCGATCCCAAATGATTTACCGAATGGTTTTGCTTTGCTCTGATTATCCCCGATTAAGTTATGTGCTTCAATCGCAGATTTCGAATCGGGAAACAAATTATCAAGTTGAGCTAAAACAAGCCGTGCATTTACTTCGTCATCAAGTTCATGAAAATAATACAAGAACTTGCTAAATAGGACAAACTCGATAATTCGTTCACCGCTGTATTTCTTTATTATTTTATTAAATCTCTGAACTTTATTTTGCTTATCATAACCCGTTAATATTAACTCTGCTGAAGCATATAATTTTTTCTTATCGCTCTTATTTGATAAAAATTCAAGAAACTGTTTAAGGGAATCCTCATCATATTGTCTGCTTGCCTGCCAGAGCAAATCGAGTGCAAAAGATGATAATGTCGAATCAGGATGGTTTAATATAACTTCCTTACACACCGATTGAGCTTGCTTAAATTTTCTCACGCCTATTAAGCTTCTTGCATAAAGTAATTTCCAGCGTATGGGCCAATCGGGATTGTAGCCGGTAAGGGTTTCTTTGTAGTTAGTTTCGATACTTTGCCGGGAACTGCTTTCTTGATTTTCATCTTTCGGGAAATTTTTGTCAAATACATATTCTTCCGGAGAAGATATATGATTTTTGAGTTGCCTGAACGGTGGTTCTGTTAGCCATGGGTCGTAATCAATGAAGCTATAATATATAGCTTGAATTTTATTTGCGTCGGGAGGATCACTCCCCCACCAATTATTCTCTGCATAAATCTCACAATACCAATCTGCCTTTAAATTATAAGATTCATTATTCTCTAATTTGTTGTATCCTCCGTAAAATAGACATGAGCTTCTGCCGAGGAAAGGGAAACAATTATCTACTGCATAGAAACCGTAATAATTATTATAAATATTATTAAACCCTGGTAATTCATAGTTCCCTAAATAGGGTGACGAGTTATTCCAGCAATATACACCATAGAGATTATCGTAAATTGTATTATTCCTGATATCAGGTGATGATGTATGCATATGAATGCTAGGGTGATTACCATGTATGATATTATTATTTATTTGAGACTGCTGACCTACGTAATTATTTCTATAAAGGTAAATACCGTAAAAACAATTTAAAATTTCACTGTTAGAGATATTTGTTATTCCTTCAAAGTTATAAACACCATATTTAGCGTTCTTAATGATTGCATTAGAAATATTTACGACACCACCGGGTAATATTTTTATTCCGTTTTGAGTTGTCCAATCAATCTGCTGGAAATCAAAAGTTATTTTGCTAGTAGCATTACCAGCTGCGTTAAGAGTTCCATTTACGATAAGTGAAGCACCATTTTGAAAAGTTAGTATAGAGCCCGCAGTCACTGTCATTGTCTTACCAGTGGGAATGGTACGTGTAGTGGTATAAGTAGCTAGACTAATCTTATATAACTTTCCTTCACCAGGATTTAAATTGTCGGTAAAACCTCCATTATTGGGAATGACCCACGTATTGCCAGATGCCAGATCTGAAATTTCCCATGAAGTCGAGTTATTGAATGCCATGGTAATGTTCCTGCTTTCACCGCTCCTCGTTCTCCTGTTCACCAGCATGAAATAATCGTTATTTAAGCCATCTTTAAACAATCCTAATTCAACGTATCGTTCATTAGCCGCATCTGATGTTGTTACAGAAGTCACATACGTTCCCGTGGGCTGATCTTGATGGATGCTGAAAGCGTTTTGCCAAGTAAGATTCACAAGCGTTGCGCCTAAAGGACCAGCTAGCTTTTGGTTGATTGCTTTCACGGTTGTCCATTTGTCGCCCGAATAAGAAGTTCCTGCATAGATTGTTCTTCTTGGCGTTCCATCGGTGTTAACCAAACCATTACAACCATCAGCACTAATACTCCAGTAAAGAAAGTACTGAATACCCTTTGCTCCGTATGCTAAACCAAGATTAACCATTTGTTTCAATTCCATGGTAGTTGGCTCTCTAAGCGAACCGCTCCATGAATGTGCTTGTGGAGCGAACCAAAACGGTACTGCATAATTGTTTGCATAAGTGATGTTGGAACGCAGATAATCCACCAAACGGGATTGAATTTGACTCTGGTATATTTGGGTATAGGCTGGATTGTCCGGAAGCGGTGTATCTGTTTTTGATGGGTCATTTTGCGAAATTGGGTAAATATTGACTAACGACTGATTGTTCAAGGTCCAGGCAATATCTCTTCCAATATATTCCGGTCCCAACCAGTACCCAACGTTGTAATGTGATCCTGTTTTCGTCGGATAACCTGATGGAATCACATTTGCTTTTATTTTGTTATCTACGTATCCTATGCAAAGATACTGTCCATAGTATGCGGGAGTTACTTCATCTCTCACTTTGAATCGTCCCAAACCGCTTCTGCTTTTGAAACGGTCCACCTCATCGTTGATTTCAGTATCATAATTGCCAGAGAGGGTATTATTCCCCCCAACATCATCGATAATTACGTAATCGAGATAACAGGTAACATTACCCGGCCAGTAGACTCGATAATCAAAGGCAGCCCCGGAGACCCTAAGGGCAGATGGCTGGGGGATGCCGGTATGTGCTGAGTTGTTCGGGAAATATATTTCTTGCTGATCTTTTTGACCGGGTTCCTCATTCGTTGCCAAAAATGGACCAGATGAAGTTTTGTAGAAGGAAAAAGCAGTAATCTCTGTGTATGAGTAATTGGAAAACTGGTCAGCGTAAATAGTCGCAGATTGTTCGTAACCGTCACTAAGTCTAAACACTATGACAGAGCACACCGGTGTGTGGTTGAATGGAGTCCCCGTCGTCAGACGAATACGGAGTTTGATATAATAGGTATTGTTATCCTCTTGCTCTGTGTTTGGGATAAGCCCCGTTGCAATGTAACCTGCTGAATTAGTTCCTGCTATTGTTTGCCAGGTATTAACGGTTCCAGATTCATTATCAGGAAATTTGTATGCTCGGGCTACATTATCCAAGAATGGTTCACCAGTTCTTCCTGCGATTGGATAATGATGGTCGTACTCCGGATGATACTGCCATCTTTGGCCTGTAGCTGCATTGTAGAATTGATAACGATCTAACATCAATTTGATGTTATTTGATTCTGCGCCTGTAAGTGTGGCATTTGCATAAGAGATATCATCCCCTATCCTATAGGCAGCCATGCCCCAATTAAGTCCCAGATCTGTGATATTCAGATAATCCTGTGCTGATGGGACGTGTGGAACACCTCCTGGGCGTGCAGGATTGTTGAGCCATTCAGCGCCAATAAGAAAATCGGTTTGACCGAACGCCATGGCAGAAAGTAAGAAAAAGAACGCAATAAACTTTGTTAATCGTTTCATAAGAACCTCCCTTAATTAAATTGTTGAATGATATTAAAGCTACCGTAATAACAATAGCTTTTTTATTTCTTGCTGAACTCCATCTAATAGGATTCTATAATAATACACGCCCGTTGCAGCGGGTTCACCTTTGTTGGTCGTTCCATCCCATGGGGCCCTATACTCGCCAGGATTTTGATCTTCATCGACTAGCGTTTTTATCCGTCTTCCTAAAACATCATAGATCGCTAATAGTAGGTGAGCGCGTCTCTCTAATCTATACTCAATGATAGTGGTTAAATTAAAAGGATTCGGGTAGTTTTGGGAGAGAGACATTTGTTGGGGAACCAAAGATTCTTCTGACACGGCAGCGACGAAACTTGAATCACCACTTAAGATAACAAAGTAGCCATCTTGGGGTGGGATCCCTAAGGCATTGAATGCTGTCGTACCAAAATCATTAACCCCGTCTCCATTGACATCACCAAGTGGAGCAATCGTGGTAAAAGAGTATGTGTCCACAAACCCTTTGCAGCGGACAGCAACGGGTTGCGGTGTTGAACCTCCGAGATAAACAATCAGACACGCTGAAAAGCCGCCGGGGCTGGCATGTAAAGCAAAATCATCTTTACCATCTTTATTGATATCTCCTATGCTCGAACTGGGCCAAGAAAAGGACCTATAAAATGAGGTATCCGGATTAAATAGGATAAGATCCGGGATATAGGATACTGAATCTGGCCTGCCTAAGAAAAAATAAGCGCTGTCACTATAAATAACAGAAATATCCGCTTTTCCGTCAGCATTTGCATCTAATAAATTAAACAAAGGCCAATAGATATAATAAAGCCCTGTGTTGTTTTTATCTAATTGTTGGTCATAACCGTTCTTACTAAAGGTCCAGTCGCTTCTTCCATAAAAGATATCTAACAACCCATCAAAGACCCAAATACTGTCAACAAAACGTCGTCTGTCTGAGCTAATTGCCAAATCTTTTATCCCATCACCATTGATGTCGGCTATCTTGATGCGTGAACCATATATGGAATGCATTGAATCTGTTTTATCTCCTTCGACTGAAGCATCTGGTATGCTGCTTATGTTCGTCTTTCCACAATAGACATAAACTTTCCCTTTTACATGTCTGTAGCCCGGTGCACCTACGACGAGTTCATCAAATCCGTCATTATTAAGATCACCAATGGCAAATGCCACTCCATACGTGCTTGCAATCTCTTCTTCTCGAATCATTAACGTTGGAACAGTATCAATTTTTATTATTGAATTTTCCCTGCCCAAATAGACAGCCAAATAGTTAAACCACGAAGATGAAGAGTCACCCCAAATTTGTACAACCAAATCTAATACACCATCTCCATTTAGATCTCCTTTTGCCATTTCACCTCCCCCTTTAATCACAAGGTCAACAGTTCTGTCAAGAACGCCTTTTCCACCAAAGTATATAAACGTCTTACCGATATTTCGCGCACTTACAGCAATATCCGGTTTTCCGTCGCTATTAATGTCCCCCAGTCCAAGCATACTTGTGCCTAACCCGTAGTCGGAGTTGATGTACTCAACTTCCATTATTGTTTTTAAAGGTCGCAAAGGTTGCTGGGCAAAGCTAAGTGTGCTAATTGCAAAAAATAATATTATCAAAAGAGTTATTGTTAGTTTTGTTAATAACAAATACACGCAGAACGGGTGCATGCGTAGAATTTGGTACTGTTTTCCTAACGTGGACGAGTCACAACCAAACAAGTTTAAAAGAGGGTATTGTTGGGCTAATCCTAAAAGAGGCTCAAGTATAAATATGATTAAAATTATTTTTTTCATTTTATTCCCGTGTATATTTACAGGACAGAATCATTTTAATTCTTTATTTACTGTTAAAACATATTAAATCCTCTAATTAACTTCAAGCAGATAAACAAATTTTTAAAGATTCATCAGAATTACTGTAACGGTACTATCACTAAAGCCTTAAACCAGCATAGTTGTAAACAATTGTATTTAAGGCAGAGTCCGTCAGCTGACGGAAAGGATGAGGCTTAGAATTATTCCCGCCACTTCATTGAGTTGTCTGCGAATGTCTCAAAAGGATGGTACCAAAGGAACGGCTATGCCTCTATGTCGCATCACTTTTTGGATGGTAGGAATGCTGAGTGAAGATAAAAATATTTTGCCATTCCGCCAGCCATCCGTCGTAGGCGTGCTGGCTTGCACACATTTTGCTTATTAATTGAATAATTCGAATCCTCTAAGCCAAAGGCTTATCAGCCTCTGGCTGAAATTTTAAACTTGAAACTCGCAACGTGAAACTTGTAACCCAAAATTAATTCCCGTATGGTTTATCGATATATCTTTTTGCAAGTTCGTGACAATCATTCCAATCTTTAATTGAAAGACAGTATTTGTAAGTCTCGACAGCTTTTTCTCGATTTTTCGATTGATCATAGGCAAGCCCCAAATTAAGTGCTGCCGAAGTCTGAAATCCTGATTCATCGCCTTTCTTATCGATCTGTTTACTGACATTAATACTTTCTTTAAGAAAAATTATTGCTGAGTCGTACTTAGCGACATGTCTATACTGTATTCCCATATAATACAATGCTTCCCGGCGTGCATTCAAACTGTACCCATCAAATCCGATTTGGCTTTTTTTATAAACTTCTTTGAAGATATTTGCAGCATTTTCATAATCACCCAATCTTACATAAGTTCTACCATAATACCGTTGGAAAATTGGATTATCAGGATACTTCTTAACTAATTTTTCGGCATAATCGCGAGCTTCATAAAAGTCATCTTCAAATTGATAATATAGTGTCAATAAAAAATATAACGCCTCGGTTGAGGCATACTTTGCTTTTTTTGATGCGTCAATTAATTGATTTATTCCTCTGCTTTTATCCCCTTTCGGAAAAAAGATCATCAATGGTTTTATATATGGAAAACGGTCTGGTATGACTGAAGCAAAGTAATTATAAATTCCTATCCCAAAAAGAATATCATGATTGGTAGAATCGATGGAATAAGCTAATTGAAGCAGAGGCAGGGCTTCACGTCCATCATCAGCAGCTTTGATCCAGCTGTCGCGAATTGCACGGAGTCTTCCGCGGAATCCCATTGCCCCTCCTTTAAAAAAAAGTGCGTTTAAATCCTTTTTATTTTTTTTGAGTAATTGATCACAATGAAAAATTACATCTTCAAGTTTTGCATAAAATAATTCATCTCGTGAATCATTATCATAATCCAGAGCAATTCTCCACCAATCCACCATTGCTAAAAAAAATCGTCCGGCTGGATGTTCGGGGTAGGCTGACATTATTTCTTTGAAGACAACTTCGGCAGAGTCGAATTTAATATTATATATAAAGTCAATTCCTTTTTTGGTTTTCTGCTCAAGCGGGGTTAAATCTTGACAAACTGCCGGGGTGGTAAAATGAATAAATATTAGTGAAAATAAAACTGTTATTAAAACTTTGTAATTCATTTCAAAAGATCTGATTTCTCATTCTGAGTGGTTGTCCAGAAAGTAATCCGCCAAGGCGGACTTAGCGATTCTTTGGGTCCCCGCCTGCCTCACGAAATACGGATGGGCGGGCAGGGAAAGGACTTTTTGATCACCCTCGAAGACTCTTCACTTCGTTCAGAGTGACATATTCTTACTTTTTGGTCAATCTCTCCTTAGAATGACACTTATGAGACAACCTCTCAGAATTTTTTTTAACACTACTTCATTCTGACTTCTGACTACTATTATTCTACTAACGTTTCACAACTCTCATGTTAGTAATCGGCTGAACTTTATAATCAAACTCAACAGTCTGATATGCTGAAGTACCGGAACCTGTTGTCTTAATATTTTTCACCCAGACTTTTACATAAATGCTGTCTTGTGTTTTTAATAAATATACATTGTCTTTCACTGCAGAAATTTTTGAGAGATTCGGTTCAGTTAATCCTTCAACTAAATCGAATGCAGCCTGCTTATCACCGGGGACCTGTGAGAATTTAGTGTCGCGTGCTCGTGAATCCCCTTGTTTAGGTGAATAGAAAGTCAACACCGTTCCATCCATTCTCATGTGAAGATCAATATTCGGAAATTGCGATGAAGCGAATGAATATTGTATCCCAGCTCCGGTGGACGGATTCCAACCATAACCTGATCTTGCTGGACTCGGATCTTTAAATTCATCTATAATTCCATCGTTATTGTAGTAAACGCCTGCAAAAATTACACTGCCAATCGGAACGCTGAGTTTGTTCGCATTATTGATGGCATAAACATAAGTTTTATATCTCTTGTGCCTGGCAATAGAGGTTATGTTCCTTTTTCTTGATTCAGTTTTTAGTACAAGTGCTGAATCGAATTTAGCAATATTCTCTCCAAGTGCATTGACTTCGTAAGTTACTGCAACATAACCTTTGAAATCCGTCTTGAGATCATCAGCGGACTTATTCCAGCTTGCAATTGCAAAGCTGCTTCCTCCGGCAACAGCATCGACAATAATTGTCAAATCAGCCGCAGGTGCAACTGTCACGGGTGTGACGGGTTCATCGGTTCCGGTTGAACAATCAGAACCAAGAAAACTAAATCCAAAACCGAACAGCAGAAGAATCGTAAAAAGTTTTGTTAAATGTTTCATATTTAACCTTTCATTTAATTTAATTTTTCAAGTAAATAATTTTTAATTGAATTCATGTTTATACGTATTTGTTCCATTGAATCACGTTCACGAATCGTTACTGTTTCATCTTCGAGTGTTTGTGAGTCAACTGTAACACAATAGGGTGTACCGATTTCATCCTGACGACGGTACCTTCTCCCAACCGCACCCTTATCATCATAAAACGCACGAAAAGATTTTCTGAGATCTTCCGTGATGTTATGTGCTATTTCCTGCATTCCATCACGATTGACCAACGGAAAAACCGCAACTTTCATCGGCGCAAGTTTTGAATGAAATTTTAATACCGATCTCTTCTCTCCTTTTACTTCTTCCTCGTGATATGCATCGATGAGAAAAGTCATAAAACTCCGACTGGCACCTGCAGAGGTCTCGATGATAAAAGGCATAAATTTCTCTTTAGTGGAATCATCAAAATATTCCAGCGATTTTCCGGAAAACTGCTGATGCTGAGTAAGATCAAAATTCGTTCTATTGTGGATCCCTTCAATCTCTCCCCAGCCGAACGGAAATTCATACTCTATGTCTACAGCTGCTCGCGCATAATGCGCAAGCTTATCTTCGGGATGAAGTGAGAATCTTAGCTTTTCTTTCTTCAAACCAAGATCAGTGAACCACTTCATTCTTTCTTCTTTCCAGAATTCGTAGTAACGCATATCATCTTCCGGTTTTACGAAATACTGCATTTCCATTTGTTCGAACTCGCGTGTTCTGAAAAGAAAATTTTTTGTGTTGATCTCATTTCTAAACGCTTTACCAATTTGTGCGATCCCGAAAGGAATCTTTTGCCTGGATGAACTTGCAACATTAAGATAATTAACAAAAATTCCTTGAGCCGTTTCGGGACGCAGATAAACCACAGAAGATGAATCTTCAACCGAACCGAGAAAAGTTTTGAACATCAAATTAAAATTTCTTGGTTCGGTAAATTTGCCTTCGGCTTGGCACTTACTTGCTTTTCTCCCTTTGTATGCCGGACTGCCGCACATCGAATCTTCGATCTGATCAGCTCGGAAACGAGCTTTACATTCTTTACAATCGACCATCGGATCGGTGAAGTTCGCAACATGACCGGAAGCTTCCCAAACTTTTGGGTGCATAAGAATTGAAGCATCCAATCCTTCTACATCCTCACGGTATGTCATCGATTTCCACCACTCATTTTTAATATTGTTAAGAAGCTCGACGCCCATTGGTCCGTAATCCCAGCAGCCGTTTAATCCTCCATAAATTTCAGACGATTGAAAAACAAATCCTCTACGTTTTGCTAATGAAACAATGATATCTAAATTCAAGTTCAAAATTATCTCCAAAAGTTGATGAGTCGATTGTAAAAATAGTTAATGGTGGTTTTGATAGCAAATATTCGTCTTTCCTCAAGAACGTAAATAAAAATGATTGAATAATACTGGCACTAAACTTATATTTTACTTGAAAATATGTTTTAAAATTACATAATGAAGATAAATGACTGAAAAAGAAAAAATCGAAAAAGTAATTAAGGAACTGTCAGAAATTTTAAGAGATAAATATTCTGACTTCAATGGAATTTATTTCTTTGGTTCAAGAGTCAAAGGCGGTTCTGATGAATTTTCTGATTATGATATTGCGATAGTTTTTGACAGGATAATTGGTAGGAAGTTCAAGGATGAAATCAGAAAAATTGTTTATGATTTAGAACTAAAATATGAAATCATAATAGATTCACATATTTATTCACACTTTGAAATTTTAAAACCGATTACACCGTTTAGAGAAAACGTAAAAAACCATGGGATATTCTATGGGAGTTGATATATCCAATCTTATTAAGTATAGACTTGAACGGTGTAAAGAAACTATTGAAGAGGTTGAATTAGCGATAAAAAACAAAAAATTGCACCTCGCCGAAAACCGAATTTATTATTCAATTTTTTATTTAGTCTCAGCTTTAGCACTTAAATATAATTTCTCAACCTCTAAGCATAGTCAATTGAAGGGGTGGTTTAATAAGAATTTTATTCTAACAGGTAAGATTTCAAAAGAATATGGTGAAATTTATTATACCGCTTTTGAAAATAGACAAGAAGGAGATTATGAAGATTTAATTTCTTTTGAACTGGAAGATGTTCAAGACGATTTTGATAAGATGCTCCGTTTTGTTGAAGAAATCGAGAAATTATTACAAGATTGAATGAGAAAATCTCCCTAATTTTTTCTTCCTCGACAAACCTTTTAATTATAAAATATTTTTGGTGATATACTAATTAATCTTTTTCTAATGGTTATTGTGATTTTTATCTATGCCCTTCAATTATTTTTGCAAATTCTTTATAAACTTTAGTCAACTCTGGTGAATATTTCTGAAGAGCTCCAATATTATTTTTAATAGTCTCTCTATCCCCCCGCTTAGCTGGACCGGTCAATCCTTCTCGAACACCAAGAATTTCAATATTCCTTAGAGTTGAATCGATCAAGGGTTTATAGAGGTTGTTGATTTTAATTTTAGATTCCTTACTCAATAATGATTTCTCAGCTTGAGCGAGGATAACGGTTAAATAATTTGAGATAAACACAGCGAACGCGTGGTACAGAGCTTTCTCTTCCTTTTGAATAATAATTGAGTTGGCATTAATTTCTTTACATAACCTTTTGGCAAAATTACTAGCAATCTTTGAATCCGATTCAATAGCAAAAAAAACATTTGATAAATCGTACTCAATTTTCCTTGAAGCAAAACTGAATAACGGATGAAACGATAATATTTGTGATCCAAGTTTTTTTAGTGGATACAACACTTCCGATGTTTCGCTTCCCGAAGTGTGAAAAATATATACAGATGAGAATTTATTTTTCCCATCTGCTAAATTGTTCACAACCGATTTGATATTTCGATCTTGAACTGATATGCAAATGAGATTTGTAGTTTGAGGAATTAGGAACAAATCAGAAGAGAAAGATTTTGCTTTAACCATGGAGGCAAGACTCCTTGCATTGGTTAATTTTGAATCAACTACTTGGTCGATCTGAATTCCACATGAGTAAAAATGTTTAGCTAAAGCTGTTCCAACTTTTCCTGCACCAATGATGCAAAAATTTAAATTCTTCACTTAACTCCCGGATAAGATATCAAATATTAAAATTCAAAAATTATTTTGATTGCGGGTTCATTTTTCTAACGCCATCAATATGCATATTAAATTTTGTTTTCATTAGGTAGAAGCTCATATTTTTTTACAAATTCTGAGCAAAATTATCGAATAAAGATAGGGTAAACAAGATTGCCGAACAATTAAAGTCACATTACTTTATTGGTGAGTTAACAGAAGTTACGCATATTGGAAAAACTAATACCAAAATCCGAAATCCTAAACAAATTCAAAATACTAAATTCAAAAACCAATAATCAAACGTTGCGTTTTTTGTTAGTTTTTCCTGCCATATCATAGCATTGTCGTGGCGG
>JAHJVF010000398.1 GCA_018828505.1 Bacteroidota bacterium
CCTCAACAAAATATTTCTTAGGTATTTTATCACTTACTTTCTTGTTGTATTGGTTTAGTCTGTTATAAGATAGAATTCCGTTATGCTTAAGCACACCTGTAATAATTGACGGATCGATTTTTAGTTCTTCTGCACCTTCGTCAACTCTAAATGCAGATGTATAATGTTTGTATTCAGTAAAGTATTCAAGGATTTCCTTTACTTTTAATATCTTAGCGGCAAAATCATTTGCTTCTTTTTCCATTTGGGATTTGGCTTCAATCTTCAAATCATCCACAAACATATCATTATCACTTCTAATGTGTTTTATGATATGACCAATTTCATGAGCAACTGTAAACCAGAAATTATCCAATCTATCGTATCTTTTTGTGTAAACGAGAACCGGATTGTTGTGGTGCAGAAATGAAGCTCCGTCAAGATAAGTCTTTGGCAAATGACTCAGGCAGATAAAATTAACTCCAGCGTCGTTAAGCTCACGGATAAACTTAGCTACCCCGTTTTTCTGTGTTGAATAGACCGAAAGATTCTCAGCAAACAATTTTAGTTTCTCTTTTTCAAATTCACCGACAACAAATTTTTCAGAAGAGCTCTTAGCCATTTGCGTCCAGGTTAGAAGATAATACTTGTTAAAATTTGAATAAGCTTCAGATCGCCTTGTGTTTGGCACGATTAATTTATCCAACCTATTGTAATCCAAGCTATCCATGTTCCAAAAGTTCATAAATATATTTTTTAATTCTTCTATGTTTTTATACTTGTTTATCCAACCTTTTTTAATCATATCGTTAATGGGCATACGCTCATAAATCTTACTTTTTATTTCAACCTCTGAGGTATCTTCATTATTTTCTGTTAATCGTAAACGGTAATTGTT
This sequence comes from Bacteroidota bacterium, assembly GCA_018828505.1. Classification (GTDB taxonomy): domain Bacteria; phylum Bacteroidota; class Ignavibacteria; order Ch128b; family Ch128b; genus JAHJVF01. The sequence continues at coordinate 878 of JAHJVF010000398.1, forward strand.
ATCAAGATTGAGCCAGTATTGAGGTGATTGACCAAATGCTTTACTAAGTAAGTTAGCAGTGTCAATTGTGATTCTGAGTTTATTATTTAATAATTCGCTTATTGTCTTCGGGTTTAATCCGAGGACTTGAGCTAAATCTTCGTTTAACCAATTTCTGATTTCCATTTCTTCTTTGATGAATTCACCGGGTCCAATATTTAAAAACGGTTCAACTTTGACCATCTTAATCTCCATAATGTTTTGATAATTCTTTAATTATAAACTTACCTATCGTACTTTCTTCATTATGCCAATCAATTTCAAACTCTAATCGATATTTTCTATCAACTCTTATTGAATATCTATTAGTACCTTTAAGGCTTTCAAAATTTAACGATGGATTATTCCAAATATCATATATTGTTAAAGCTGCTTCAATTTGCTGGATACGCATAAAAAATTTTTCAAGAACTGCCGGCTGAAGTCGGTATTTTCTGCTTTTGCCGGTTTTATAGAGCTTCAGAAGTTCTTTATTCTCAATCTCAAATTCCAAATTCTATCTCCAAAATAATTAACAAGTTACAGACTGTCAAGCTTATTATTACGCATTATGTAATTAATGCAAATACACTTCGCTTGCATTACGTATTACTGCATGTTCGGTAGGACACTTGTTTCAAAGATGACATCCCGACAAGTCGGGATGTCATCTCTTAGCTACTTTTCAAGCTGCAAGTTCAAGGTTAAGTTCTTCAATCAAACTCTCCGCTTCATCGCTAAATAGCTGCCAGTATTTCCCAAGTCCGCCTTTATCCACAAACGGAGTGTAGTCAAAATCATTCTTTTCAATTCTAACGGAAGTAACAATGTGGTCTCGGATCATTCTTAGCCAATAGAGCTGATCTTCAGTAAAAATTTTACCGACCGCTTGTCTGTGGAAGATCCAGTTTTTAAAGTTAAGGTTTACAATTTCGCTGTAGGGCTTCAGCTCTTGATCAATTCCAATTTCATAACGAATAAGGGAAATAATATCGGTTAAAATCCTTGCAGCGGTTAATCCGGTAACTTTCTGCGGTTCAAGACGGTGATAAGCATTCCATATTTTTTCTGCAGTAAGCGCATACGGCGGAGAAGCGAGAAGCTCTTTTAATTCACTTATCATTTTTAGTGTTAGCTCTTTTCTTCGGTATGGCTGGCTGTAAAGAATCTTAAGCGCAATTATCTCGTTCTTATTCTCTTCGATGAACTTACGGAAGTTGTTAATTATTTCTTCAGCGTTTTCTTTAGCTGTGGAATCGAAACCGGAAAATGTAACTTTGTCAATGTTAACAATATCAATAATCTGGTAAATTTTCTGTCGGACAGTCTCCACAAAATCCCTCAGCTTGGGATTGTCGAAGGGTTTTATTGCTGAAAGGATGGATGGCTGCATGGCTGTTTGGATTTGCTCGGGTGTGGGTTCTTCATTATCTGGCAGATTATAAATTTGTCTTGCAGTTTGATATTGAACGTCGGGATCGTAGACATTGGCTAAATCTATTGCAGCTTGTGTAATCGATTTGCCTCCAGCGAGTTCTTTAAATTTTTCTCTATCTGTTTCGGAAATCTGTTTATCAATTTTTGTTAAGCGTGAAGCCAAAGAGGAGAGATTCTCTTCATCCGGTTGAAGAATTACCATCTTCATTAAGTCTTTTAATGGTACCGATGGTTTTCTATCAACTACCGGGTAATCAACTTTTACTGATTTGAAAACACTCACAGCATCAATAATATAAAACCGTTCCTTATTCAGTTTTGCGCTCGGTGTAACTTTTATAAGTTCATCTTTGCTGAACGAGCGTGTTCCTCTACCGATCATCTGCTGGAAGTAATTCCGGGATCGGACATCACGCATAAAGATCAGAACTTCGATCGGTTTAACATCGGTTCCGGTTGCAATCATATCAACGGTAACGGCAATACGCGGGAAATAGCCGGTTCTAAACTGCTGGAGAATTGATTCGGGGTCTTCGTTCTTTACATTATAAGTGATCTTTTTACAGAAGTCGTTTCCTTCGCCAAACTCTTCTCGCACGATGTGGACAATATCTTCTGCGTGGTTGTCGGTCTTTGCAAAAATTAAAGTCTTGGGAACATCTAACTCGCCATCCCTTTGGTGCCGTTCCGGGAAGAATTCTTCTTTAAGTACTCGTTTGAATCCGCGGATGATGTTTCTTATCTGGCTCGGATTAACAACGTCTCTATCAAGCTGTGTCGGTTCGTAAATTATTTCATCTTCGAGCTGTTTCCATTCTTTCTTCCGTGTCATCTTATTACGCAAGTCGACATACTGTTTTGCTTTAATTGCCGCTCCGTGCTGGGTAATTTCAGTTTCAATAGTATAAACATCGTAACCAACATTAACTTTATCAGTAATAGATTGTTTAAGTGTGTACTCGCTTACAATGTTTTCATTGAAGAAGCCGAATGTTCTGCTGTCGGGTGTAGCTGTTAAGCCGATCATAAAAGCATCGAAGTAATCGAGGACTTGTTTCCACAAATTATAGATTGAACGGTGGCATTCATCAATAATTATAAAGTCAAAGGATTCGATCGGAAAGTTGGGATTGTAAACAACTTCAACCGGCTTATCAACCACTTTAGTTTCATATGGTGATTCATCTTCGAGTGATTCATCAAGTTCTCTTCCTTTGAGGATTGAATACATTCTTTGAATTGTACTGATGCAGATTTGAGCGGAAGGATCAATAAAATTAGAGCGCAATCGTTGGACATTATAAAGCTCTGTGAAAAGACGTTTATCGTCATTCGGTTTGTATGCCTGAAATTCTTGTTCCGCTTGTTTACCAAGATTGCGGGTATCAACAAGAAATAGAATCCGTTTTGCTTTTGCAAATTTGAGTAGACGATAAACAGAAGTAATTGCAGTATAGGTTTTACCGGCACCGGTTGCCATCTGTACAAGTGCACGCGGATGGTTAAGTGCAAATGAATTTTCCAAATTTTCAATTGCTCTAATCTGGCAATCACGCAATCTTTCTTTATTCAAAGAAGGGAATTGCTGAAGCCGTTTCCGTAAAGTAGATGGCTGCTTGATCCACTCTTCTAATGTTTCAGGTCGGTGGAAAGCAAAGATTTCTCTTTGCCTCGGCAATGGATCGCGAGCGTCTGTAAAATATGTTTCTGTTCCGGTCGATTCGTATTGAAAAGGAAGCTCATCTTTTTTGACGATAAATTTTAGATTATCGGTCGCATAGCGCGTTGTCTGATCGTGAACCGCACTAAGAGTTAAACCTTCTCTTTTTGCCTCAATCACTCCAACTGGGATTCTCTCAACAAAAAGAATGTAATCTGCTGAACCGCTTTCGGTAGGATATTCACGGACAGCAATACCTAACGATGAGGATAAATTAATTGAATTGTAGTCCTGTACAATCCATCCCGATTGACTAAGCTGTTTATCTATTTTTGCGCGGGCTTGTTGTTCCAGACTCAAAAAAATTCACCTTATTTAATCGAAAGATAATTAAAGTCGTGAAATTTAGAAAGCACCGAATGAAATTAAGTTGTTACCACAAAATAACAAATCAACCTGGATGTTGATTTGTGTTCTTATTCAATAACCACATTATCAATTGAAATGGAAGTCAATCTCATCGAATGGACTTTATTCATCACAGGAAGCTGAATCGATTTGCTGACTTTTGCCTCGAACTCATCTCTGAATCGTTCGATGGTGAATTTCACGGGCCAGGCGGCTGCATCACCGAGAGCACAAATCGTGTGCCCTTCGATATTATTCGCAACGTCAATCAGTAAGTCGAGATCGTGCGAAGTTCCTTTCCCATCTAAAATTCTGTTTAGGGTTTTCAGCATCCACCCTGTTCCTTCACGGCACGGGGTACACTGTCCGCATGATTCGTGATGGTAGAATTTAGTAATTCGCGCGAGAATTTTTACAAGATCGGCATCTTCATCCATCACAATAATTCCACCGGTACCGATCGCAGAGCCAACCTCTTTGAGAGATTCAGCATCCATTTTAAGTCCTTCAATCTCTTCTCCTCTTATAGGAGGAACAGAAGAACCGCCGGGAATAATTGCTTTGATCTTTTTATCACCAAGAACTCCACCGGCATATTTATAAATGATATCGCTTAATAGAGTACCGGTTGGCAATTCATAAACGCCCGGCTTATTCACATGTCCGCTTATACCAAACAAAAGCGTACCGGGATGTTTCGATTCACCAATTCCGGCATACCACCCTCCCCCTTTATCGATGATCGCTGGAATGTTGGTAATCGTTTCAACGTTATTGATTGTCGTTGGATATCCCCATAATCCATACTGCGGTGGGAATGGAGGCTTTACACGAGGATAACCACGTTTACCTTCAATTGAATTCATCAATGCAGACTCTTCACCGCAAACGTATGCTCCGGCACCTTTGTGAATGTAGATTTCGGTGTAGAACTCACAATCAAAAGTCTTTTTCATCTTCTCACCGACTAATCCATCTGCATAAGCATTGTCAAGAGCTTTTTGCATCAGCTTGATCCACTTGCCGTACTCGCCGCGAATGTAAATGTAACATGTCTGTGCACCTATCGCATAAGCAGAAATTAAAATTCCTTCGATCAATTGATGCGGATTGAATTCAAAAATTTGTCTGTCCTTAAATGAACCCGGTTCGCTCTCATCGCCATTGATACATAAATATTTCGGAGTCGAGCTTCCTTTCGGCATGAAGCTCCATTTCATTCCGGTCGGGAAACAAGCTCCTCCTCTTCCCCGCAAACCGGATTTTTTTACTTCCTCAATAATTTCATCGGGATTTTTTTTAACTGCTTTTTTAAATATCTGGTATCCGCCATGTTTCTTATAGACTTCGATCTCGTGATAATTTGGTATCTCTTTTAGTAAAATCTTTTCTGACATCATCAATTATTCTTCATATTGGAGAGTAAAGTTTTCGTGGATTCAATAGTTAAATTTTCGTGAAAGTCATCGTTTATCTGGATCATAGGCGCCGTTCCACACGAGCCGAGACATTCAACTTCAGTGATCGTGAAAATCTCATCAGAAGTTGTTTCCCCTTTTTTAATACCAAGTTCATGTTCAATGGATTTCATAAGATCGTAAGCACCGCGAAGCATGCAAGAAACATTCGTGCAAACCTGAAGATGATATTTACCGACAGGCTTAGTGTTGTACATGGTATAAAAAGTAACAACACCCAAAACGTGCTCTTCGGTTACATCTAAAAGTCGTGCAGCATATTGCATCGCTTCCTGTGAAATCCATCCATACTTTTCCTGGATCATGTATAAAACAGGCATCAGAGCAGCTTGAGAAGTTGGATATCGTTTTTTTATCTCTTCGACTTGATTTAATTCGTTCTCGTTGAATTCAATTTTCA
>JAHJVF010000058.1 GCA_018828505.1 Bacteroidota bacterium
CCCTTCAACCCAAGCACAACAATAAAATTTGCGTTGCCAGAGAGAGCAAATGTTAAACTATCTATTTACAATTTACTTGGAGAGAATGTCGCTGAGCTTGTAAATGGTGAAATGGATGCTGGCTATCATGAGACACAATGGCATGCAAATGGGTTTGCAAATGGAGTGTACTTCTACACGCTCGTGGTGAGTCCGCCGCGCCCGCCACAGTGAACCAAATAAGGCAGGCGGGGGCGGATCGAACCATTACGAGCTGGAAGCTTTTTGCAAACGAAGAAATTAATTTTGATGAAATGATTGCTTTGACTCGTATACAAACAACCTTGTGATCAACCTTGAAGGTGGTGTAAATTAATTAATCAGTGGCACCTTCAAGGTTGCAAGCAAGTCCTTCGACAAGCTCCCCACGAGGGGCAAATTATTACAAATTATTCCATTCGTCTTCAGAAATTGAACGCCCAATCCCATTTTGAACTTGTCGCAGTAAATACTTCAGAAGTGGAACTGAATATTCATCATCGTTAGGTAATCGCGGTCGATAGTTCCCATACCTCATGAATGCGTGTTTGGCTCCCGGCTGTACGTCTGAAAATCCCAAGTGTCTAAGTTTTCGAATGAATTCTCTGCGCTTAATAGGATGAAGTTGCATGAAGCTCGTGCCGGTTAAGATCAATTTCGGCAATCACAGGCAGAGGCACACCATCGTGTAAATTCTGTACTATCCATTCCTCAACAACCTCGCGTAGCTCTTCCTGACATGCGCTGAGACTCTTCGCATGAGCATTTGTGCCTGGACAATTTGGAATTTCACCCCAGTAAGTTCCATCTTCAAGTTTTTCATATACAGCCTGCTTCATGGCTTCTTCAATATATCTAGTAAGCATATATTTCCTTATACAACATCATTTTCTTAAAATAAGGTAGTATTTTTGAAGTTGAAAATCAATCAGCGATGAAGGTTCATCAGAATCAACATCTACTTTTACCCAAACTTCATGTCAGAGTGATTCTTCTGCAAGCTCCCCGAAGGTGCAAGCAGGACTTTTTAGATTCGTGTCATTAATCATTCCGCACTCCGAATTTATGGTGAGTCCGCCATGATAACGCCATATCGCACAAATATAGGCGGATCGAACCACTTCATACTCCCTATTCTTCACCTTCTCAATTTCCAAATTGAAACTCTAAGCACATCTTTCTATATTTGTACAAAATTTTTGTAATTCTCATAATATTGAAACGAATTGAATTTCTACGACAAAACTATTCTGGATAACGGAATTAAAATCCTCACCGAAAAGAACAATCATGTAAAATCCTTTTCGCTTGGAATTTGGATCGATGTTGGCTCACGTGACGAACATTTAGTGAACAACGGTATCTGTCATTTTATCGAACATTGCGTTTTTAAAGGAACCCATAGACGAACTGCACGACAAATTGCTCTCAGTCTCGAAGCTTACGGCGGGTATTTGAATGCTTTCACAACAAAAGAACATACATGTTTTTATGCACGTGCATTAAGTGCACAAGTCCCAAAAGCTTTTGATGTGCTTTCAGATCTAATTACTTCTGCGACTTTCAAACAAAAAGAGATTGAAAAAGAAAAGCAAGTAGTTATCGAAGAGCTTGTAACATATGAAGATACTCCGGAGGAAAACATTCAGGAAGTTCTAGATTCTGAATTATACTCTCCGCATCCACTTGGATATCCGGTCATAGGGACAAAAGACAATCTGGAAAATTTTACTCAAAAACATTTACTGAATTTTATCGAAGAAAAATATCAACCTTCAAAAATAATTGTATCAGCTGTCGGTGATGTTCATCACGAAAAAATCGTGCAGCTGACTGATAAATATTTTGGATCATTGAAAAACGGAATCAGTAACTTTTCGAGATCAAAACCAAGATTAACTAATCGTTCGAAATCAATAAGTTTAGAGAAAGATATCAATCAGGTTCATATTTGCCTCGGCAGAAAAACCTATGGAGTTAACAGCAGCAAAAGAACTAATCTCGCTGCACTCAATACAATCCTTGGCGGCGGAACAAGCAGTAGATTGTTTCTTAACATAAGAGAGAAATACGGTTTCGCATATAATGTTTATTCATTTCTAAGCAGCTACCTTGATTCAGCGACTTTCGGAATTTATATCTGCACATCGCTGAAAAATCGCGATCGGTCAATCGAATTAATATGGAAAGAATTGGATAAGCTAAAAAATAATCCGATCAGTAAATTGGAATTAAATAATGTGAAAGAGCATATCAAGGGGACAATCTCTCTCGGATTAGAGAGTACTTCATCAAAAATGATTCATCTCGCAACTTCTGAACTTTATTTCAACCGTGTGAAATCAATCGATGAAATTTTTTCTGAAGTAGATACCATAACTACCGAGGGTATTCAAAACTTAGCTCAAGAATTATTCGATAGGGATTCATTTGTCACAGTGACCATTGAGCCGAAAAATAATGGGAAGGTAAATTAAGCGTTGAGGATTACATGTCTGAATTAAAAGTTGATAAAGAATTAAGATTGGAAAATCAAAGAGAAAAGGTTCCATCAATCTCTGAGCGTGCCAGATCGATGCAGGCTTCACCATTGAGAAAACTCGGCGTACTTGCCGAAGAGCGAAAAAATAAAGGTGTTAAAATATATTATCTAAATATCGGACAGCCCGACCTTCCAACCGATCCTGCAGTATTTAGTGAAATTCAGAAAAGAGAACAAAAAACAATTGCTTATGCCCCATCAAATGGGATGGCTGAAACACTCACTGCATGGAGAATGTACTTCAAAAACTTTGGGATCGAATTTACAGAAAGCGAAATGATTGTAACAGCCGGCGGTTCGGAAGCGGTCATTTTTGCGATGTGCTCGATTTGCGATACAAATGATGAGATAATTGTCTTCGAACCGTTCTATACTAATTATAATGGTTTTGCTACGCTCGCAAATGTAAAGTTAAAAGCTGTCCCGCTTAGTATTGAAAATGGTTTTCATCTTCCTCCAGCAAATGAGATTGAAAAGTACATTACACCCAAAACGAAGGGAATTCTTTTAAACAATCCTTCGAATCCAACCGGTGCAATTTATTCGAGAAAGGAACTTGAAGGAGTAGTACAACTTATAAAGAAGCACAACTTATTTTTAATGTGCGATGAAGTATATCGTGAATTTGCTTACGATGCTGAATTTATCAGTGTAATGGATTTTCCGGAAATTGCTCAGCAGACAATTTTAATTGACAGCTGTTCAAAAAGATTTAATGTTTGCGGTGCAAGGATCGGTGTGATTGCAAGTCATAATAAAGAAGTTATTCAAAGTTCTTTGAAGTTCGGAATGGCGAGACTTTCTGTTGCCACTATCGAACAGCTTGCGGTAATTCCGTTATTAACAGAACCGCAAAAATTTACTCAGCCCATTGTCGAAGAGTTCAGAAAAAGAAGAGATGTCGTTTACGAGTGCCTAAAGGAAATTCCAGGAGTGACTTTCTATAAACCTGAAGGTGCTTTTTATATTGTAATTGGGTTGCCGGTTAAAGATTCCGAACATTTTTCAAAATGGTTGATTGAAGAATTTGAATACGAAAACGAAACAATTCTATTAGCGCCTGCTCAAGGATTTTACGCTTCTCCAAATAAAGGCATGAATGAAGTACGATTAGCTTTCATGCTGAATGTTGAAGAAATGAAAAAGTGTCTGAATATTTTAAAAATTGCTTTACAAAATTATCAAAGGAAGTTTGAATAATTCTTATGCAGCTCAATAGAGGAATAGTGAAAGTTGTTAAAAAAATTAAACTGAAAGAGAGTAACAACGATTTTAATTATTGGCAGACAAAAAGTTATGAAGAAAGATTAATAACTTTAGAAGAAATAAGACAAGAATTCAATTCTTGGAAATATAGCGATGAACAAAGATTTCAAAGAGTTTATACAATCGTTAAACGATAATAAAGTTAAGTATCTCGTTGTGGGTGGTTATGCCGTGGCTTTTCATGGGTACCCACGATACACGAAAGACCTTGATATTTGGATTTGGATAAATGAATCAAATATTCAAAAATTATTGAAAGCAATCACGGATTTCGGATTTGAAGATCTCAACTTAAAAGCTGAAGATTTTTTAGATCGTGAAAGTGTAGTCCAGCTTGGTTATCCACCTAACAGAATAGATTTGATCGGTGAATTGATAGGAGTTGATTTTGAAACATGTTACGAAAATATGGTAAAGATTACGATTGATAATGTCGAGATGAATTTTATCGATTTAGAAAATCTGGTTAAAAATAAAAAAGCACTCGGTAGACATCAAGATTTAGCCGATCTTGAAAACCTACAACAGTTGTAATGAAAACGAATATTTGGAAAATGTTTTTTGTAACTACTCAGCAGCCACATAAATTGTAATTCAAAATGTGCCACAAAGACACGAAGACGCAAAGTTTCACTAAGTTTTACTAATAAGTTCTTTGTGTTTCTTAGTGCCTTTGTGCCTTAGTGGCAAAAAAATCATCAGTGCTAAGTAGTTACTGTTTTTTAAGAGTTTTAACTATAATTTTTTTTTGTTAAGGAATTTTAATGCCGACTGTAACAATTAATAATAAACAATATGAGTTCAATCCTGGTGAAACTATAATCGACGTTGCGGAGCGTAATGGAATTCATATCCCTCATTACTGCTGGCATCCGCGATTATCGGTTTCGGGAAATTGCAGAATGTGTTTAGTTGATGTTGAAAAAATACCTAAACTAGTTATCGCATGTTCAACACTTTGCATGGAAGGCATGGTCGTTCATGTCGATTCCGAAAAAGCTGTCGCCGGTCGTGAACATGTTATGGAATTTCTCTTAATTAATCATCCGCTCGACTGTCCGATCTGTGATGAAGCAGGCGAATGTAAATTACAAGATTATGCTTATCATCACGGTACTGGTGAAAGCAGATTTACAGAAGAAAAAAATCTTAAATCCAAACGGGTTAAGCTCGGACCATATGTAATGTTCGATGCTGAAAGGTGTATATCGTGTGCGCGATGCATTAGTTTCTCAAAAGAAATTGCACAGCAAGATCAGCTCACTTTCGTTCAGCGCGGAGACCGTGTAACCATCGAAACTTTTCCGGGGAAAGAATTTGATAATCCTTATTCACTGAATGTTGTGGATATCTGTCCGGTAGGAGCGTTGACGAATATTGATTTTAGATTTAAGGCACGGGTTTGGGATATGTCCGCAACGTCAAGCATCTGTCCCGGTTGTGCACGCGGATGTAATATCGATATTTGGGTTCGCAACAATGAAATCCTCAGGCTCACTCCGAGATTTAACGAAGATGTAAACGATTACTGGATGTGCGATAATGGCAGAATCAATTCTTTTAAGCATGTTAATGCTGAGACACGAATCGATATGCCAAAGATCAGGAAAAGCGGGGAATTAACAACTGGCGGCTGGGATGAAGCAATCAGCAAAACAGTATCTGAATTGAAGAGAGTGAAACCTTCTGAAATTGCCGTTTTGGGTTCAGCTTTTGCAACCGTCGAAGATAATTATGCTTTGGCCAAGTTTACTAAAAATATTCTTCATACCAAGAATATTGATTTAGTTGAACATTTCATTCCAGGTGATGAAGATGAGATCCTAATTCGTGAAGATAAAACACCGAATACACTTGGAGCAAAGCTCGCAGGAGTTGTTCCTCAAAAAAATGGACTCAATTTTTCACAAATTGTTGATGGAATAAAAAATAAATCTATTCGGTGCTTGATTGCCATGGAAGAGGATTTTGTCTCCTTGTCGAGTGATTTTGTTACCTTAACAGAGAATCTAGATTTATTTATTGTGTTCGCAGCAAATCATAACGAGTCGACTAAATATGCTCACGTTGTTTTTCCGGCTGCAACCTTTGCAGAAAAAAACGGAATATTCGTAAACTTTCAAGGTCAGGTGCAAAGAATTAAACCTGCAGTTATGACAGTTGATATGGATAGAAGCCTCGATGGAATGAGTTTAAGCCGCTTAGATAAGTTTGGTACCGAGTTTGATCGCTGGGGTAAATCGAAAAAAATCAATTCGATTTCATCCTGGAAGATAATCACCAAACTGGCGAATGCTTTTGGTGTCAAATTCAATTTCGAAACTTCTGAAGATGTGCTGATTGAGCTTGCTGAAGTCAATAAAGATTTTAAAGAGTTAGATTATGAAAAGATTGGCAGCGCCGGTGTGAAATTAAAAAGTTATAAAAAAGTTGAAGAAAGAATTTCGGTGTAGCTCATGGAAATTTTGATCGCTCTCGGCAAGATTATCTTTGCGATTGCATTAATTTTATTTACTGTCACATACCTTGTTTATTTTGAGAGAAAGATAAGCGCCTGGATTCAGGATCGTGTCGGTCCGAACCGTGTAGGATGGTTTGGTCTGCTTCAAGCTCCGGCAGATGTCCTCAAGTTATTCTTTAAAGAAGATATTGTTCCGCTTGCTGCGAATAAAATTATTCATGCATTCGCACCGATTATTTCACTTACAATTGCGCTTTCAACTTATGCTGTAATCCCGATCGGACCGGAAGTTGAGCTTCTCGGTTACAAAGTTAAGCTTGTCGTCGCCGATGTTGATGCCGGAATTTTATTCATTCTCGCTTTTACTTCAATTGGCGTTTATGGTTTAACTCTCAGTGGATGGGCTTCCAATAATAAATATTCATTGCTCGGTGGCCTTCGTTCTGCTGCACAGATGATTAGTTATGAGCTATCAATGGGTATTTCGGTTGTTGGAGTATTAATGTTAGCCGGCTCGCTGAATATTTCGACTATCGTTGAGTATCAGTATGGATGGATGTGGATGGCAATTCTTCAGCCGATTGGCTTTATTACATTTGTTGTCTCAGCATTTGCAGAAACAAATCGTTTACCCTTCGATCTTCCTGAAGCTGAACCTGAATTAGTCGGCGGGTATCATACAGAATACAGCAGCTTGAAATTTGCAATGTTCTTTTTAGCAGAATATGCGAATATGATAGTTGCAAGTGCTTTGATCGTTTCATTATATCTTGGCGGCTGGCAGTTCCCATACATTCAGGAATTCGGATTGAATGGCGGATTGACGATTCTGCTTCAAGTATTATCGTTCATCGCAAAAATGCTTTGCGTGCTCTTCTTCTTTATTTGGGTTAGATGGAGCATACCGCGATTCCGTTACGATCAATTAATGAACCTTGGCTGGAAAGTAATGCTTCCACTTTCTCTCGCTAATTTAATTTGGGTTGCTTTCTTAATTTATGTTTTTAAGATTTAACTAAAGGATTTTGAATGGCTGTTGTAAAGAAAAGATTAAAAGACCTAACCCTTCTTGAAAAGTTATACATTCCTGAAATCATTAAAGGAATGATGTTGACTTTCAAACATTTGGTTAGTCCAAAATTCACCCGTCAATATCCTGAAGTTAGATACGTACAACCTGATTCATATCGCGGAAGACCTGTTCTAATTGA
>JAHJVF010000399.1 GCA_018828505.1 Bacteroidota bacterium
TATCAGATCATTATTAACTCCGGGATTGTGAATCATTTCACTTAAAAGAAAAATTCTTTTATCAGGATATTCTTCAATTGTTTTGTAAGCGATCTCAATTGCATTTTCAACCCCGTAGCAAAAACCAAAATGACGGGCAATGAAAAATCGAACCGGACCAAAGTCTAATTTAGTTGGAGAAACATCTTTCTTCCGTGGATCAAAATCTTTCCTGAACTCTTTTAATTTCGAGATTAAGCTGCTTTTATAATAAATTGGTATATCAAAGTGTTTCATGAGTAAATCTTCTAGATCTTCGTAATGAACAAACTTAATAACTTCATATCTGAAAAGAAATTCATCAAAAATATTACTTCTGTTAGCTTTACATTCCAATGAAACCAAAGATTAACACGGATTGCATTTATTTTGATCTTTGAATTAATTTTTCACCATGCATAAGCTTCCGGTGCTTGATTTCCAGGGCCTGGCCAAATCTCGTCGAGCTTTTTCATAATCTCTTCAGAAAGTTTAATATTGATAGCATTAACATTTTCTTCAAGCTGTTGTAATGTTCTTGGTCCAACGATTGGCGAAGTTACAACCGGATTCGCAAGAACCCAGGCAAGCGCAACATCTGCAGGATTTTGACCAATTTCTTTGCAGAGCTTTTCATATGCATCGATTTGCGGTCGGAGTCTTTCGGCAGAGGCAATCAACGGTTCGCGGGTTCTTCTACCCTCTTTTGATTTTTCTAAAACTCCGCAGAGAATTCCGCCGCCTAAAGGACTCCAGGGAATTAATCCGACACCGAACGCTTTACAAGCTGGGATTACTTCAAGTTCAATGTGACGATTTCGTAGATTGTAAATGCTTTGTTCGGAAACTAATCCGAGTGAATTTCTTTGGCTTGCTAAACAATTTGCTTCTGCAATGTTCCATGCAGCAAAGTTACTGCTTCCGATATAGATTACTTTTCCTTTGCGCACTAATTGCTCCATTGCCTGCCAGACTTCTTCCCAAGGAGTTTCTCTATCAATGTGATGCATTTGATAGAGATCGATGTGATCTGTTTGCAAACGTTTTAAGCTCTCTTCACATGCCTTTCGAATATGATACGCTGATAACCCTAGATCGTTTACACCGTCATCCATTTTTCCATAGACTTTTGTTGCAAGGACAATTTTATCTCGTCGGCTTTTATCTTCAGCTAACCATCTTCCGATAATCTCTTCTGTAAGTCCGGTGCCAAGATGCCATCCGTAAACATTTGCAGTGTCGAAGAAATTAATTCCAAGTTCGAGAGCACGATTCATTATTTTAAAACTATCTTCTTCCGAAGTATATGGACCGAAATTCATTGTGCCGAGACATAATCTGCTGACTTTAAGTCCGCTTCGGCCGAGATGACTATAGTTCATTTTTTCTCCAATTGTTTTTTAAAAAGCTAAAAAGGTTTTGTTAGATAAACAAATTAAATTCATAAAAGTTTAATAGTAGTGATTAATTCACAAGAATTTGTTTCAAGTAATCGTTGCAATTAATTGTGAACGTCAAAAATGATTTTGCACTATAAATTTACCCGTAAAAGGTTCACTTCTTTATACATTAGTTGTTTTCTCAACAAAATTGTGCTACTTTTATAAAAAAAGTAGCACAATTATTATGTCAAAATTAACAAGATTTGGTATCTCGCTTGAGGGACCTTTGCTAAAACAATTTGATCAATTAATTCATAAAAAGGGCTATTCGAACCGTTCTGAAGCATTACGTGATTTGATAAGAGAAAAGATCGTCACAGAAAAAACTGAGTACGACGACACAGAGCTATTCGGTTCATTAATGTATATTTACGACCATCATAAGCGCGAGCTCGAGAAAAGTCTTTCAAACATTCAACACAAACACTACGGAAATATCATCGCATCGACCCATGTACACATTGATCACGATAATTGTCTTGAGGTAATTCTGTTGCGAGGTAAAGCCGCAGAACTTAAAAATTTAGCTGAGCGATTGTTAAGTTTTAATGGTGTAAAAAACGGAAAACTGAGTTTGACAACACCATTACTAAAAAGAAGAAATTAATGAGAATATACTTTTTAAATGAATCTATGAGCCGAATCTGCCTAGCGGTAGACAGGTCTAAAAAGGTAAAATTGAACTATTTAGTCCCGCCGATGGCGGGAAAACAAAATCTCAACATTCAATCATCATCACATACTTTTTAGAGTAGGCTCATCTATTAAAAATGATTTAGTTAAATCTAAAGTATATCAAACAAAATCTATTTATTAAAACGAGAGGTACTTTAATGAAAAAATTCTTTTTAACTCTTACAGCATTTTTATTCATAATTCAGGGAAGTTATGCTTGTTTTGATACTTATCTTTTCCTGTATAAGCGCTCAATGGTTTATCCGCACAAAGCACTATTACTTGAATGGATGGGTGAATATTCTATTAATAGAATTAAAACTCCGCAAAGCGATAACTTCATTTCATACGGAAGTATTTATTACGGTGCCGGTGAAAACTTTTCTATTCAATTCAGCATTGGCTCTGATGAAAAACAGAGAGATGCCCTAAAGGTAGACGTGTTCGGAATAAGGGGAGTTTTGAATGCATACTCCTCTGCTGTACACGGATATAACCTTGATTTAGTCGTAGAATACCGTGGCGGCTTCAACGGAAATAGAAGTGAAATAGAAGTTTCTATTCCGAATATTTTTCATTTTTCAAACTTGATCTATATCTTTCATCCAGGTATCAGTTATGGGTTGTTGGATGACAATTTACAAGCTGGTGCACACACGGGGCTATTTTATAATTTTAATGAAACAAGTATAATAGGTATAGGCGCAGAATACGCCAGTCCACAATCAAGTAGCTATGCCGGAAACAGAATTGTTGACGGTGAAATTGCGGCGAGCATTTTTATTGGTGCAAAAATCGGCAGTTTATTATACGTTCAAAATGAATTTGCAAAAGGACTATCTAACTCTCGTGATTTTGGATTTGCAGTAACCGCAAAATTTCTATTAAACTAATTATTCCAGTTTTTTTAATTTTTGTAAAACTAAAGTGAGTGAGGGGTAATTACTTTAGTTACTCGATTCTTTCCGAGGGAATATACAAAGCAGTCAAGTTATCTAATTTGACTGCTTTTTAATTATAGAATTATCCTCCGAATTTTCAGTACGGATAAAAGATGAAAAATAAAACCGATAATATAGCAAATATCCATAATCCTAAATTTAATTCTGAAATCTTGCCAGATAATATTTTGAACAAAGCATAAACAACAAATCCTGCTGTCATTCCAATTCCAAGATTATATGTAAAGCTCATCAAAACAATAACGGTGAATGCTGGAACTATCTCCGAAAAATCATTGAAGTTCAATTTTGTGATTGGCGACATCATCAACAAACCGACTATAATCAGCGATGGTCCGTAAGCGATTGCAGGAATTGCAGTGAAAAATGGAGAAAAGAACAATGCCGATAAAAACAACAACGCAGTAACTATGGAAGTGAATCCGCTTCTTCCACCGGCTTCGATGCCAGTTGCAGATTCAATGTAAGTTCCAGTTGTAGTTGTTCCCAATAAAGAACCAACGACAGTCGCCAACGCATCGCACAATA
>JAHJVF010000007.1 GCA_018828505.1 Bacteroidota bacterium
TCTGTTCCGTTAAAGTCACTTAAACTTGAAGTAGAGTTGTTTGCATACACGAATCTCGCTGTACCCGAAGTTCCAGTTGCTCTTAATTTTGGAGCGGGTGCGTTTGTAAATTGTGCCCCTGCTGTACCTCCGGCAAGAACATGAATACTCCCGGTAACTCCATCTTCCCCTGATCCAGCAGATTTGATCATTAACATATCCGTAGTCGCAATATCAAAGCTTCCGGTTCCTTTTTTTGTGAAATAGACTGAATCAGTTAGGCCAACATCTAGAATATAGTCGGTAGGATCAATATCGGAACTTGTATTTTGCACTCTGATAATTATTAGGGTCCCTGAATTCATATTTCGCCAAAGAGAGTGATTTGAAAATTCATATTTACCACCGCCATCATTTGCCATACTCGAGGAAAAATCTTTGATGATCATTCCTCTTATGTCTAAATTATTTTGAATAATTAGTAGTTCTACAACATCATCTTGCCCACCTGGGCTCGTAATTCCACTATTAAAGTATTTATTAACTACAACACTTTGACCGAACAGATTAAAGTTAATTAGTATAAGTAAGCTAAAAAGGAATAATGGAGTTTTCATGTTAAGTACCTCGATGTGTATTTATTTAAGTTGTTTTAAAGAAATTAAATATCTCTTTGCAAAAAAAATAAAATATAAGTTAAATATGTGTGAATTGATCCAACGCCCTTCAGCACCCGATAAAAAAATATTGCTGAAGTGACGATTAAGAAAACTATTTACCGAATCTTTACTTGTGTAATTTAATTCTGTTTATGTTTGAGAACAAATGATTTCCATTTACGAATTAGTTACCTTCGGGCACTTATATGGGTATATTTACTTTCAACTTCGGAGATAAATTATTCATAAAAAAACTCCCTTCCAGCTTTCGCCAAAAGGGAGTTTTATGTTTACGGTATTTGGAGAGAAATTAACCCAAATTTGTCATTAGAAAAGCGCTAATGACAAATCGACTAACATTTTCTAAGGTTTTGAAAGAGAAACACCAATAAGAAAAACTTCAAAACCAAGAAAATGTAAGTCGGGGTTAACTTCTTTTTATCTATACTTATCTTATTTTTAACAATCCGCCGCGGCGGATTCTTTTTTTCTAATGAACATTCTGGGATTAATCCATCATTTTTCTGAGAAGAGCTGATTTTTGACTGACGTCTTCTTCAGCATCAGATACTTCTTTGAAGTTTTTTGTGAATGACTCAGTATTTGCGTCAGGAAACGGAATTTCTGAATGGATATTAGCACCTGCTCTTCTGAATGCGGGTTGGTTCAATTCATCTAACTTATCAGTTGAATATGATTCGATCAATCCTCGTGTTGATTCGGTTGAAGTTATTTGCCTTCTCGTTTGAAGTTCAATTATTGGCATCCCGGGAATTAATTTATTCACTTTACTATAACCGGTGGCTATCACAGTTATCATCACTTCGTCATTAAGTGATTCATCATGAACGACGCCGAATTTCACATATGCATTTTCTCCAACAGCTTCAGTAATTGCAATCATTGCAGTTTGTACTTCATCCATAGAAAGATTGCTCGAACCGGTAATATTTACTAATACATTTCTCGAGCCACGAATATCTAATCCCTCCAACAGAGGACTTGTAATCGCTCGCTGAGCAGCTTCGGTTGCTTTGTTCTCACCCTTAGCTCTTCCGCAGCCCATCAGTGTATCACCCCCCTGCCGCATTGCTGTTCTTATATCGGCAAAGTCAACATTGATCACACCTTTTTTAATTATTACATCTGAAATACCTTTTGTTGCATCATAGAGCACTTCATTCGGTTTATCAAAGATATCGAAGCACGAAGCCTTTTTATCAATGATAGCAAAAAGTCTTTCATTCGGGATAACAATAAGACTATCTACATGATCTTTTAAAGCCGATAAGCCTTTTTCGGCATTTTGCATTCTTGGTCCACCTTCCCATTTGAAAGGTTTTGTAACAATACCGACCACCAAAGCACCGGAACTTCTTGCGATAGATGCAAGAATTGGTGATCCACCAGTTCCTGTTCCACCTCCAAGACCGGTAGTAACGAAAACCATATCGCTGTCTGCAAGTGCGGATGCAACCTTATCGCGGTCTTCTTCCATTGCTTTTTGGCCAACTATTACATCACCACCGGCGCCTAATCCTTTGGTGATTGTTCGACCGATTTGAATTTTATGTGGAGCCGGATTCCTTTCGAGAACTTGAGCATCCGTATTAATTGCAATGAAATCTACGCCAGTTAATCCTCTTCGAATCATACTGTCGATAGCATTGCAGCCGCCTCCACCGATTCCTACAACCCGGATTTTGGCTAGGGGACTTTCTTCCTTATCGATTACGATTGAGTATCTTCGCAATCGGGGTTCTTCGTGGTCAAGACGATGTTGTGTCATTTTTCCTCCGTTGTTAGATTGATTATTAATGAATTTAATTTTTGCTGTTTTTTCATTTTACATTTCGTCAAAAAACTTTTTGATTTTCTTTCCAATTGATTTCAGCATACTTCCGTTAGGTCGCCTAACTGAAACATAATTATGAGATTCTTTAAGGTTCACTGACTCAACTCCACCCAACAACAATCCAACTGCAGTTGAGTAGACGGGATTTTCAACTTTTTGTGCAAGCCCACCGCCTAAATCAAGCGGCATTCCGATTCTCGAAGGCAAACCAAAAACCTCGATGGCTAATTCTTCACATCCTTTTATTAACGATCCGCCACCTGTCAAAATTATTCCTGCTCGAATTTGATCTTTTAGCTTTGCCATTTTCAATTCATGATCTATCAACATGAATAGCTCTTTCATCCTCAAGTAGATAACCTGAGTCAAAACGCCAACAGAAATTCTTATCGGTGCACGAGGTCCACCGCTTTGAATGTAAATATCTTGCTCTTTGATAACTGCTTTTGGGCTTGCATATCCATATTCGATCTTTAACCTTTCGGCTTGTTCGGTTACAACATTAAATGCACTTCGTATATCGCTTGTGACCTGACTTCCTGCAACCCCGATCACTTTTGAATGACGAATTGATCCATTTATATAAACTGCCAAATCGGTTGTACCACCACCGATATCTATCATTGCGACACCAAGTTCCTTTTCATTCTCATCAAGAACTGCATTTGCTGAAGCCAATGGTTGAAGTATCATTTGATTTACTTTTAACCCAGCTCTTTCTACTGCTTTTGAAAGACTTGTGGTTGCTGTATTTTGTGCAAGGACAATATGATTTGCAGCCTCCAAACGTGTACCGCACATTCCGATTGGACTTTTGATTCCACCCTGATCGTCAATAAAATATTCTTCGGGTATTACATGAAGAATATAATAGTCGGAGGGAATACGGATCATTCTAACATCATTAAATAGTCTTTCAAGATCGTTTTCTGTTATTTCACGATCGGGATTATTGATTGTAACATAATTCCTGTAACGCATGCTGCTGATGTGTATACCGGCAACGCCAATATTTACGGCGTTTATCTTTAAGCCCGCTTGGTTTTCAGCAATACTGACTGCCTGACGAATTGAATCAGACGTTTTGTTTATGTTTGCAACTGTTCCACGATGCATACCATCGGATTGAGAAACGCCAAACCCGAGAATATCGAGTTTGTTCGTACTCACCATCTCGGCAATAACTGCACAAGTTTTTGTTGTTCCGATGTCTAATCCAGCAATAATATTTTTTTTCATATCAAATTAATTCGGTCAATTGATTGAATTGTTTCTCTTTAACTACAATTTGATCTTTAAACCTTAGGTCAATGTATTCATACCGCATTTCACTCTGATTCAATACGATCTGTCTCCAAAACTCACTTAATTGAATTCCTTTTTTGAAATCAAAATCTTTATTGAAAATAATTTTTGCGTGCGGTTTTGAAAGATAGCCGCAATAAGCACCTTTTTGAGTAATTTCGATTTCCGATAAAGAACTAAAAAAAGCAAAATCAATTTCTTTTAAAGTCTGAAGAATTTTGAATGCCGTAGTGATTTTATTATTCCCGATTATTGAAAAAGGTTTTGAATGCTTTTCTATTTCAATGCCCGTAATTAATGGGAGATCGTACATTTTAATCACTGAATTGAATGGAATAATTTTACCATCGGTTGTTAAACATGACTTCGATTCTTTACCGATAATCAAAGCAAATGGTTCAACTTCTCTGAGTCTAATATTCAGCGTGATCGAATCGAGAAAATTACCTTTTGCAGATTTTATATAAGGATGCTTTTCAATTCTATCGATTACCATTTCGGGTGAAAGTTCTTTTAGATTATCTTCAAAATTGATTCTAGCGAAATTTAAAATTTCGAAAGTTGGAACGATCACATTATTTTCCAGTTCGATTTTTTCAATTCGATACTTAACCTCAAATTCTTGGGCTGTGCGGCTGATAAATAAAAATCCAATAACCACAAAAATCAGAAATATGTAGACAGCCTGTTTTCGCATTTCTATTTGTCCATCTCTACCATCATTAATATGGATTTCTTCAAAATCAATGAATACTTCAACTGATCTTACCTTTCTTTAATAGCTCAACAAATTTCTCTCCATAAACCCAAATATCGCCTGCTCCCATAGTCACAACAATGTCACCTGATTTAATAACATTCGTTAATGCATCAGGAACATTATGTTTGTCTTTTACATAAAGCACATTTTTATGACCGATTTTCTTTGCAGATTCAGCAATTAATTCTCCTGTAATGCCCTGGATTGGTTCTTCACGGGCAGGATAAATATCCAGACAAATGAAGACATCACAATTCAGGAACGCCTTTGCAAATTCTTCATAAAAATCTCTCGTCCGGGTGTAAAGGTGTGGTTGAAAGAGAGCAATAATTCTTCTATCCCATCCGGCTCGAATTCCACTAAGTGTTGCGGCGACTTCGGTCGGATGATGCGCATAATCATCAATTATCATAATGTTATTTACTTCGGCTTTTAATTCGAATCTTCTGTAAACTCCTGTAAACTTTTCAAGTGCATTTTTAATTTGAATGAAATCAATTCCCAGTTCGATTGCGATTGCAACAGCAGCTAATGAATTCTGAACATTATGAGTTCCCGGGATATTTAATTTGATATTCCCAAGCTCTTTGTTTTTATATTTTACTTTGAACTTTGAAGTATTTTCAAAGTGTTCGATATCCGTCGCACGGACATCGGCTTGCGATGTTAATCCATAAGTAACAATTTTTTTATTTATGTGCGGAAGAATATCCTGCAAACCTTCTTCATCCAAGCAAAGAACAACAAATCCATAGAACGGAACTTTGTTCGCAAACTCCGTGAATGCTGCTTTGATATCATCAAGATCTTTGTAAATATCTAAATGTTCGGATTCGAGAGTTGTAATAGCAGCGATCGTTGGAGTTAATTGAAGGAAACTTCTGTCGAATTCATCCGCTTCAACAACAATGAAATCACCTGAACCTAGACGGGCATTAGTACCACCAAGTCCGCTTAACTTCCCTCCAACAATTACTGTTGGATCGAATCCGGCTTCGAGTAAAACAAGTCCAACCATTGAGGTAGTAGTTGTCTTACCATGAGTTCCAGCTATCCCTATCCCATATTTAAGACGCATTAACTCAGCAAGCATTTCAGCACGACGTATTACTGGAATTTTTCTCTTGATCGCTTCGGCAACTTCTTCGTTATTGAGCGTTACTGCTGAGGAATATACAAGCACATCAACATCGACAAGATTTTTGGCACTGTGTCCATCAAAAATTTCTGCACCTAGTTGTTTTAATCTATCCGTTACTTCACTAAGGGTTCGATCTGATCCGGATATTTTGAAGTTCATTGCTATTAGAACTTCAGCGATGCCGCTCATTCCGATACCACCAACACCGACCATATGAACTTTGCTGAAATTCTTAAACATGTTCTTCACGCACCTCATTTCCTCGCGTTTGAAGTTTTTCTCTCAAACGTTTGAATTCAGCGAGAAGCTGATTTTCATCTTCGTAATCAAAAGGGCGAATATAAAAAGGATAAATTCTTTTATGAGTTCGAATTTTCACCGTCCTGAAAGCACCTTGAAAATGAAATTTATGTTCTCTTCGAATGACAATACTTTTAATATCTATTTGATTAAAAACTTTTTTATTAAAGCGGGTATCGATTGCAAAACTATCTTCAAAAAACTCAATTCGTTTTCTTCTTACCAGATTGAAGAGAGTGCTTAGGAGTGAATATCCGATCACTATCAAAAACAAATATGAGATCGGATCGTCATAGTAGGTTTCGAAATTTAATCCGACAAATTGCGCTCGCAAAAGGACATATCCTAACATCGCAATAAAATAGATGACTGTCGACTGATAATACAATGTCATGTTATATTTAAAAACAACTCTCTCCATCTTATTTCACCTTTGAAATTTTTATGGATTCCTCAGCAATGATTTTTGCCGCATTGGGTTTTGAAAGCTGCTTAGCATTAAAACTCATTTCCCTTAATTTTTCATTGTCAGTTAATATTGACTCGATCTTATTTAGTAAAGCTTCTGAAGATTCATTATCAAGCAAAATTTCTGCTGCATATTTCTCGACAAGTGTCATCGCATTATGGTACTGGTGATTTTCGGTAACATTCGGAGATGGTATTAAAATAGAGACTAACCCTTGATTTGTAATCTCAGCGATAGTTGAAGCACCAGCACGGCTGATAAACAAATCACTCATTGCATAGGCGTAATCCATCCTATCGATGAATGGGAGTATTCTTATTTGAGAGCTAACCAGTGATTTGAATTCATTTAAGTAATTCACACCTGTCTGCCAGATAATTTGATACTTTGAAGAAAGCCTTTCGATGATCTCCGATAACTTTTGATTTATCGATCTTGCACCAAGACTTCCACCGACAATGAGAATGGTTTTTATGTTTGGATTGAGGTTGAAATATTCTGCTGCTTTATCTCGATCTCTTGATTGCAAAATATTTCTTATTGGATTTCCTGTAACAAAAATTCGATTAGAGCTTTTGAAATATTTTAGACTACTTTCATAACCAAGATGTACCTGATTTGCAATAGGAGCTAATACTTTTGTTGCGATGCCCGGGAACGAGTTTGATTCTGAAAGAATAACCGGACGATTGAACACTTTTGAAATAAACAACGGAGCAACCGAAATATAACTTCCGGTTCCAAGCGAAACATGAGGCTTAAATTTTGCAATGATCGAAATAGATTGAAGTAAGGAGAGGATCAGACTCCACGTAAAGCTGATAACCTCAAAACCAATCTTTCTCGGCATACCTTTGATCGAGATTGCTTTATACTCATATCCTAAATTTGGAATGACTTTAGATTCCATTCGGTGTTTTGTTCCAACGAACAGAATTCTCGATTGCGGTTCGAATTTTTTCAGTTCCTCGGCAATTGCAACTGCAGGAAATATATGTCCACCTGTTCCGCCGCATGCGAAGAGAAAACGATATGTTGATTTTTTATTCATCGAGTCACTAAAGTCGTTTCCGCATTAAACTCTTCTTGTTGGTAGATTGAAGAGGATATATTCAGTAAAATTCCAATAGCCAAGGCATTGAATAAAATAGCAGTACCTCCATAACTGAGGAAAGGTAGAGGTAAGCCTGTTGTTGGAAGAATTCCGACAGTTACTCCTGCATTAACAAACGCATAGAGTCCGATCGAGAAAGTAATTCCAAAAGCAAGAAGCCGCCCAAATGGATCGGGTGCATTGCGGGCAATTCTAAATCCTCTCCAAAGAATGAACAAGAATAAACTTAAGATTATCACGGCTCCAATAAATCCATATTCTTCTCCAATGATAGCATAGATGAAATCACCATACGCTTCGGGCAGCCAAAGTTCTCTGATTCGGCTATCACCAATTCCGTTCCCGGTAATTCCCCCTGAACCAAAAGCGAGTGAAGCCTGGTCAACTTGATAATTAATAGCTTTGCTGCTGAAAATACCGTCCGCAAAATTTTTAATTCTTGTGTACCTATAGCTGTCTGTATCCGCTAGATAAACAAACAAAAATGGAAGAGCCATTAGAACAGTTGTTAATATATGCTTAAATCTTGCGCCGCCGAGGTAGAGCAAACTTAAACCAATAATCAAACTTAATATTGCTGTACTGAAATTCGGCTGCCACATAATCAGTGCAGCAACTACTCCAAGCCAGGCAATGCTTGGGAGGTAACCAAATTTTAAATCTTTAATTGCCTCCCCTTTTTTTACAATTAGACTGGACAAATGAATTACAACAGCATAAAGAGCAAGAATCGAAGGTTGGAAACCAAAACCTCCGATAATGATCTGCCTGGCTGCTCCCTTCACGGTTTTCCCAAAGCCAGCAGTAATTGCTAAAAGAACTATACTAATAATTAGAATTTCTTTGCTGTACTTTTGATAATACTGATACGGAATTCGTGTAAAAACAAAAAGAGCTACAATGCCGAAAAACACTTTTCCAAGATGATTTCCGAATAAAAATTCCGAATCACCCCATTTATAAGTTGAATAGAAACTGCTTGCAGAATAAACGACAATCAAACTGAACAGCAGCAATCCTAATACAACTAAAAAAATCGATATGTCAACTCTCCCCTTGTTCATTTAATCTCATTCACAATTTCTTTAAATCTTCTTCCGCGATGTTCGAAGTCTTTAAACATATCGAAACTCTTACATGCGGGGGACAGAAGAAGGATGTCGCTCTCAGCCGATTTCTCAAACCCCGTAATAACTGCATCTTCCAATGAATTACATTTTATGACTTTTTTGATTTCAGCGAATTCTTTTTCAATTTTTTCTTTTGCTTCCCCAATAGCGAGAATCAATTTTACTTTTTGTTTCACAGGTTCAATGATTTCTTGATAGACGTTCCCTTTTTCCCTGCCGCCGAGAATTAGGATGATTAGCTGGTCGTAGCTATTCAACGCAAAATATGTTGATCTTACATTTGTTGCTTTTGAGTCATTTATAAAAGTGACACCACGAAGAGTTCGCACGAATTCCAGCCGGTGTTCTACACCTCTGAATTCTTGCAATGCTTTTTTGATTCTATCATTCGGACAGCCGAAAAATTTAGCCGCCAATGATGCTGCCATTGCATTGTAAAGATTGTGCGAGCCTTTAATTAAGATTTCATTAGCTGATATTAGCTCTTCATTTCTTTCATTGAATTTGAAATATACTTTGTTACCAACAACTGAGATCCCATTTTCAATTTCTTTTAAGATTGAAAAGGATTGCTTTCTGAAATCATTTTTTTGGAGATTCTTTAATATTACATCGTCGTCCAAGTTATAAATGAACAGATCGTCAATTGATAGATTCTTGGTTATTCTGAATTTCGAATCAATATACTTTTGAAATTTGTTCTCATAGCGTTCGAGATGATCGGGAGTAATGTTCAATAGAACAGCGACATTTGGTCTGAACGAATTGATATGATCCAGCTGAAAGCTGCTGATCTCCAATATGATGATTGTATCCTCTGTCGCCTGATCTGCAATTAGCGAAAAAGCATTTCCAATATTTCCTGCTGATACAGATTTTTTTCCGCACGATTGAAGAATGAAGTTCGTCAATGCAGTTGTGGTGGTTTTACCATTCGTTCCAGTGATCCCGATAATTTTTGCATTCGTAAACCAGCTTGCGAATTCGATTTCACTGTTTATTGTCAATCCCAAGTTTGATGCTTTAATTAAAACTTCAGAGTTTGTTGGAACTCCAGGACTCGTTACCAAAACATCGCAGTCATAAAGTTTATCGGTGTGTTCGCCGAATTCGAAATCAATTTTTTTTTCGGAAAAATCTTTTCGCAATTTATCGTGATCTTCTGGTAAAGTTGCATCGCTTAAGAATACTTGAGCTCCTTGTCTTTTTGCTAGATATGCAGCGGCAATTCCACTCCGAGCTGCGCCGATTATTGAGACTTTCTTATTTCTTAAATCAACTTTCATTAACGAATTTTAAATGTTGTTAAACTGATGATCGCAAGTATTATTGCAATTATAAAGAACCGCACTACAATTTTCGGCTCCGACCAATTAAGCAATTCAAAATGATGATGCAGAGGTGCCATTTTGAAAACTCTCCTCCCTTCACCATATTTTTTCCTTGTGTATTTGAAATAGAATCGTTGTATCAATACTGAAACTGTTTCCGCAAAAAATATTCCACCGAGGATTGGAAGGAGTAATTCTTTTTTAACGAGAACACTCAAAGTCCCTAACGCCCCGCCAAGTGCGAGTGAGCCGGTATCCCCCATAAAAATTTGCGCTGGATAAGAATTGAACCAGAGGAACCCAAGTGTCGCACCAACGGCAGCCGCACAGAAAATTGTCAATTCGCCCGTCCCCGGAATGTAAACGATATTCAAATAGTCACTGTAAATAGCATTACCTGTAACATAGCTGAAAAGTGCAAGCGTAAGCATTGCAATAGCAATCGTTCCGGCTGAGAGTCCATCCAGACCATCTGTAAGGTTGACAGCATTAGATGTCGCCATTATTATAAAGATGACAACCGGAATATATAAGTGTGAAAAATCAAAATTGAGATCTTTAAAGAATGGAAGTGTTGTTTCAGTATTTATTCCGGCATATTCGGGGGCAAGATAAACTCCAATACCAATTATCAAACCGATAGTAAATTGTAAAATCAGTTTATACCTTTCGATCAATCCTTTTCGAAGCTTTTTCACAACTTTTAAGTAATCGTCCAACAGACCAACACCAAATAGCCAGAGTGTCGCAATTAAAATAAGTATGATGAAAATGCTAAGGATATCAGCCCACAAAAGAACCGGGATTACGATTGATGAAATTACAATGATTCCTCCCATAGTTGGAGTGCCGGCTTTCGAGTGATGCGTAGTGGGAGCTTCTTCTTTTTTCGCTTCTCCGATTTGATTCTTCTTAAGCCATCTGATCACTTTCGGTCCAAAATAAAATGTCAATATAAGTGAAGTAACAGCAGCGGCTGCCGATCTCGTCGTAATATATCTGAAAGCTCCGAGTCCCGGAATGTCAAATACTCTATGTAAGTAATCGAATAAATAGTATAGCATTTTACTTTTTGATGCTTTCTAATATTTCTTCCATTTTCATTTTACGTGAACCTTTTACAAGCATTACAGAATTCTTTTTCATAAGTGAGTTCAATTTCTCAGTCAGCTTTTTTTTATCACTAAATCTGAAAGATTTCAAATTCAATTCTTTTGCCCGGCGGTTAGTGTGTTTAGTTAATTCACCATAACAGAGCAGATAGTCAACCTTTGCCTTTTTTGCGAAATCAACTAATTGTTCATGAAACTTTTTTGAATTTTTTCCAAGTTCGAGCATATCGCCAACGGCAGCAATTTTTAAATCGAATCCATTCATCAATGAGAGCGTGTCAAAGGCAGCTTTCATTGAATCAGGATTAGCGTTGTATGAATCATTGAGAACTGTGATTCCGTTGAAGCGGAGTACTTGCATTCTTTTTTCAAGTGTGGAATATGATTCAAGTGCTGCTTTTATTTTCCTTGATGGAACTCCAAACTTGGATCCAAATGCAGCCGCACATAAAGCGTTATATGATGTATGTTTCCCAAACGTTTTTAAATAAATATCAAGTGAACAATTTCTATACGAGACGCTAAAATGTGGATTTGCATTTTTATTTAATTCAATGAACTTTCCTTTTATATCTGCTCTGCCTGTATATCCGTATGTCAATTTTTGTTTAAGCCGCTTTGCTTTTAAACGTATTCTTTTGTCATCTCCATTTACTAAACCGAATCCATTAGTCGTTGCCAAATAATCAAATAATTCCCCTTTTGCTTTTGCAATTCCCTCTATCCCGTCAAAAAATTCTACATGTGCATTCCCAATATTTGTGATGCAGCCAAAGTCCGGTTCAGCGATCTCACATAAGCGTGTCAATTCACCGGGATGATTTATGCCCATTTCAATTACTGCGATTTCATGATTATCGTTTAATCGGAATAAAGTCAGAGGAACTCCGAAATGATTGTTTAGACTCCCTTCAGTTTTTAACAACGTATATTTTTGCGATAGAACAGCGGCAATCATTTCTTTCGTTGTTGTTTTACCGTTCGATCCGGTGATCGCAATTATTTTTACTTTAAACTTTTTTCTATAAATATTCGCAAGGTCTCCGAGTGCAATGGTTGTATCGTGAACTGCCACGATAAATGATTTTGTGTACTTGAATTTTTCAATATTTTCTTTTGAGATAACTATTCCCACTGCGCCTTTTTTCAGAACGTCGGTTACAAAATCGTGTCCATCGAAGTTATCTCCTTTTATTGCAAAAAATAGATCACCTTTTTTTACCTTTCTCGAATCAATCGAAATACCTTTGATTGATCGGAAGTAGTTTGTATTAACCACCTCTGAACTTTTTATTTTTTGAATATCTTGTAATGTGATCTTCATCTTCCGAATTTTTCTCTTAAATATTTTTCTGCAATTTCTTTGTCATTGAAATGGATCTTCTTATCGCCAATAATTTGATAATCTTCGTGTCCTTTTCCGGCAATTAGCAATACATCATTCTCGTCAGCATTTTCGATTGCCTCTTTTATTGCTTCTTCTCTATCTGGAATTGTAAGAACATTGGTTCTATTGATAATTCCTGCTAGAACATCTTCAATGATTTTATTTGGTTCCTCATTCCTAGGATTATCTGATGTTATAAAAATTTTATCCCTGTACTTTTCTACTGCTTTTCCCATTAGCGGACGTTTTGTCTTATCGCGATTTCCTCCCGCACCGAAAACTGTAATTACTTTTGATCTCTTGTTTTGATTTTTTAACACTTCTCGTATCGATGAGAGACAATTTTCAAGAGCGTCCGATGTATGCGAATAGTCGATTATTACGTTGAGAGGATAGTCTCCACTAACAATCTGAAATCGTCCTGCAACATTTGAAACCTTCGCAATCCCATTGATTACAGATCCATCATCAATACCAAATTCACTACACATCGCTGCACTTGCAGTAATATTATAAATGTTAAATTTTCCGATCAGATTGGATTTAATGTTAAACTCTTTTTTATTCGATTTAATTTTAAATCTAGTAGAACTAAAATCGAATGACTCATCGGTGAAGTAGTAATTGTATTTCGAATTATTACCGTATGAGATTTTGCGGGCGGATGAACCTAAGAGAATTTTTTCTCCATAGGAATTATCAAAGTTTGAAACAGCTATTGCATCACCATCCAAATTATCGAATAATTTTTTCTTCGATCTAAAGTAGCTTTCCATATCGGGATGAAAATCGAGATGTTCCTGAGTCAGATTTGTAAATATGGCACCTTTAAATTCGATGCCATGCACTCTGTCCAGTGCGAGCGAATGTGAAGAGACTTCCATTACACAATGAGTGCAGCCTGCTTCTACCATTTGATAAAACATTTGATTAAGCTCAAGTGATTCTGGAGTGGTCTTGTCACTTTGCAGAACGTCGGTACCAATGTAGTTTTTTATTGTACCAATCAAACCGACCTTATTTCCTGCTTCTTCAAGAATCGATTTTAAAATATACGTAACTGTTGTTTTGCCATTCGTTCCGGTTACTCCGAGAATTTCAAGTTTTTGCGAAGGTTCTTTATAAAATTTTGAAGAGACTTGTGCTAATGCTTTTCGTGAATCCTTCACCAGAATTTTAGTAACGTTCTGATGAATTAAATAGTCGTTCGGAATTATGGAATCATCTTCAATTAAAATTGCTGTGGCGCCTTTATTAATTGCTTCCAAAGCATATTTGTGTCCGTCTGTGGTTAGCCCTTTTATCGCAACAAAAAGCGAACTCTTTTTCACGCTTCTTGAGTCATATGCAATCGAACCTATATCTTTTCGCTCAACCTCACCGGCAAGCTGAATAACGTTCAATCCCTCTATTATATTTTCTAATTTCAAATCAGATCTCCTTAGAGCAAACTATTTTGCAAATTGAGTTTACTGGGACTTCGTCTCCCCCTCTGAAACTTTGTTGAATAACATATCCATTCCCTTCGATTTCCACACGAATATTTGCCAGAATCATTTGGTTAATTGCTTCACGGAGTGAAAGTCCGATTACGTTTGGAACTTGGGTTGACTTGGTCGATTTCTCAACTTCACCCAAAATAAATGTTACATGCTTTTTCTCTTCATCAAAAATTTGAGAAACTACAATTTTTCCTTCACCTTTAAATTCGAGATTTACATCGAAACTTCGGCTAATTTTTATTGCTTCAGATCTTTCTTTACCTGTTAAACTTGGGAAGGAAAATTCACCTTCAGTCTTGTGATAAACGAGATTCTTTTCAATTAATTTATCTTCAGTTTGAGATTTAAATAATTTCTCAGCGATTCGCTTAAAAATTGGGGCGGCTACTGTACCGCCATAGTAGTTCCCTTTAGGGGAATCAAGTACGATCAAACAGAGAAATTTTGGATTCTCTATTGGATAGAATCCTGCAAATGATGAAATGTAAAACTCTTTGGAATATTTACCCTTAATTAACTTTTGTGCTGTACCGGTTTTGCCACCAACAGCTAATCCATCGACCTTAGCCAACTTTCCTGTACCATGTTCAATTACACCATACATTATTTTCCGCAAAGTCTTCGATGTTGATTCAGATATTACACTTCGTAAAATATTTGGTTGAACTTCTTTTATAACTTCCCCATTATCAGAAATGATTTTTTTAACTATAAATGGACTAACTAACTTACCTCCATTGATCGCAGATGCGTATGACATGATCAATTGGATCGGTGAGATTCCGATTGAATATCCATGGGAAACAAAATATGAGGTCAGCTTATCCAATTTTTTCAATTTTCCAAGGTCTCCACTCGTCTCTCCTGGAAGATCAATTCCTGTACGATTCCCGAATCCAAAATTTCTGACGTACTTAAATAATTCTTCTGGACCGAACTTCTGCGCTAACTTCACAAAGGCAATATTGCTTGAGTATTCCATCGCTTCAGCGACAGTGAGATTTTTATGCGGTTGAGTATCATTGAACTTCACGTTCATGATTTGATACGTACCATTCTCAGCATACAGCATATCATTCGGTTTAGCTACGCCGTTTTCAAAAACTCCAGCCAAGGTTACGACTTTAAAAGTCGAACCTAACTCATACATATCAGTAACAACTCTGTTTCTTCGTTCAAAAATTGTTGAAGTGGAATATTCTGTCGGGTTGAAAGTTGGACAATTTGCCAGGGACAAAATCTCTCCCGTATTCGGCTCAACAATAATTCCCATACCATTTGAAGCGTTGGAATTCTGAACTCCTTTTGATAATTCTTCTTCTAAAACTCTTTGCATTTCTCTATCGATTGTCAGATAGAGATCACTCCCGTTTTTCACTTTTTCACTTTTGTGATTTAGTACTGTACTTGCGCGTCCTCTCGCATCTCGTTGAAATGTTAAACTCCCCTCTTCACCCTTAAGCTGTTTATCGTACTGCTTTTCTATTCCATCTAAACCTTCTGAATCGGAATTAACATATCCAAGGATGTGAGATGCAAATGTGCCGAATGGATATTTCCTTCGAGATTTTTCTTCAAGAATGAGCCCATTGATATTTAGTTTGACGATTTTATCAGCCTGCTCAGAACTGAGTTCTTTTTCAAGAATCGCTATTCTGCCCGCTGCACTTCTCATTAATTTGAGATAATCAATGGCACTATTTCCGGTTACATAGCTTATTTGATTTGCCGCACTGAAGAATACTGAGTCCTTCATTAAATATACGTCGGCGGATAATTTGTACATCCTAACGCTGTGGGCAAGCGTATTGCCGTCTCTGTCATAAATGTCACCTCGTAAAGGATACACCGGTACACTTTTTTCAACTTGTTGTGTAGCACGGGCAACATAGATATCCCGATCAATTATCTGAAGAAAAACCAATCTTGTAACTATCAAAGCGTAAAGCACAAGACAAACAATAAAAATCAGATGTAATTTATAATGTTTCACTTTGATCCAATTTTTGATTTATTGACATCACTCACCTTCAAGACTATAGCCGGTTCTCTCGGATACATCATCTTCAGTTTATTTTGAGCAACCGGTATAATCTTTTCCTTAACGGATAACTTTTCTTCAGTTGCCTTCAGCGTTTTGTTCTCGATCACAAGATTATCTTTTTCGTTTAACTTTTCATTGATCTCCCGGGCAAGCTGATCTATAAGAATTATGTTCCTCACGTAAAAGATGGCCGAGCCGCTGAAGATAACTAATGCGACAATCCCCCAAAGGGGTGAGATCTTTCTACTTGTCATAATACCTCAGCAACCCTCAACTTTGCACTTCGTGCCCGTGGATTATTCGAGATTTCTTCACTTGAAGGGAGAATAATTTTTCTATGCAATTTTTTTATTCGGACTTTTTTATCACAGCAGCAAACCGGGAACTCTCTCGGGCAAACACAGCTCAATGACTCGTAATTAAAGAAATCTTTTACGATCCTATCTTCGAGAGAATGATAAGATACAATGGCGATCCTCCCTCTCGTTTCAATCACATCAATTACATCAGTGAGAAATAATTTAAGATTTTCTAATTCCGAGTTAACGAATATTCTAAATGCTTGAAAGACGCGAGAGAGAGTTTCATTCAATTTATTCGGAGATACTTTTTTGGAAACGATTTCCACCATTTGCGATGTAGACTGAATTGGATTTGTTTTACGCTCCTCAATAATTTCCGCAGTTATTTTCTTATAATATTTTTCTTCGCCAAAATTTTTAATTATTCCTTCGATCTCTTTTTGTTGGAAACTATTCACAACGTCAGAGGCACTTTGTCCAACATTTTTATTGAACCTAAGATCGAAATCGGAATCCAATCTATAACTAAAACCTGAAGCTACACTATCGAGCTGAAATGAAGAGACTCCAAGATCCAAGACAGCACCGGAAAGCTTGTTTACGCCTAAAGTTTGAATTATTGACTTCACATTTCTGTAACTATCACTCACGATTTTGATTCGATCCTCATTTTTGAATTTTTCAGTGCAAAATATGATTGCATTCTCATCAAGATCAGTAGCAATTACTTTTCCACCTTGATCGATATTTTCGAGAATGGCTTTCGAATAACCACCACCACCGAGAGTTCCATCAAAGTAGACTCCGTCTTTTTTTGTTATTAAGTATGTCAGCGTTTCGTTCAGTAATACCGGTCGATGGAATGAGTCAGTTTCCATGCATAACGCTTTTTGCAATCTCGGCAAATGACTCCGGATATCTTGAATCTAATTCCTCGTACAATTTTGGATTCCACAATTCGATTCTCTCCCACTGACCGACGATCATCACTTCGCTTTCTATCTTGGCATTATCAATTAATATCTGAGGAATAATTAATCTTGATTGTCCATCTAATTTTTTTTCTGAGACATATTCGAGCATCTTACGCTTGAAATAAGATTGGCGGGGATCAAACTCAGATAATTTTTCAAAGACTTTACTGAACTTAAGCCACTCATCAAGGGGATATATATTGATGTAACTTTCTACTCCGGGGAGAAGCACAAAAGTTTCATTCGCTTCTGGCTTGAGCTGCTTTCGAAGTTCAGCAGGAAGGCTAAGTCTTTTCTTACTATCTACTGAGTATAAAAATTTTCCCGTAAACATAATCACTTGGTAATCTATGGGAATCTCTCCCACTTCCTACCACTTTTTGGAGCAAAAGTACTTTTAACTTCAATAAATGTCAAGAAAAAAATGGAATTTTTCAGCCTCTTAAAAATGGTGGGGTGAAGAATAACATAAAATTTGGGAAAACGTGGGAAATGTGCTTCCCTGAAGCTCAAAAATTTTGTATGCAAAGATTTAACTTGAATTACACTCCGAATTCTGTGAACTTTGCCCAGTTTATGATTCGGACTTTCTCGACATATAGATACTTATTCGGTTGGGTTGCATTATGCAGTTACTTGTTTCTTTTTGTAATTACTGCGACACATCATCACAGCTATTCCTTCTCTACGAATAATGAAATTCGGTTAACTAATTTTGTCCCCACTTCAGATCCTTATTTGGATGAATTCAATTTCTGCAAAGTTATCCAGACTTATAAATCTCAGCTAAATTCGAAATTCCTATCAAACGATTTTATTGGAAAAATTAGTCCGGAAAACTTAACTCTTGAAATAATCAAGTTCGATACTTTTGAATGTTTTTGTGGATTAATTTTATCTCCCCGTAGTCCTCCTTTATCCTGATTTCTTTCATCAGGTTTTAATCATTCATACATACATAAAGGAGAAAATCATGTTTAACAAAGTTTTTTTTGTAATAATATTTATAATATTAGTTAATCTTTCATTAGCTCAAAGCGACTATCATTCAATTAGTGGAAAAGTTGTTGAGAGGCACGATGGTTCCCCACTCATCGGCGTTAATATTTTCATTCAAGAACTTAAATTAGGTTCGGTAACTAATGCCGATGGAAATTTTGTTTTTAAGAAGATCAAATCAGGCACTTATACATTAGTTTTTTCTTTCGTTGGACATCAAAAAGTAATTAGAGAAATTGTTGTCCCCTCAAATGAAAGTAAAAACATTTTTATCGAGATGATCGAGGTAAGCATTAACATTGGAGAAGTTTTAGTAACTGGCAACCCCTTGCTTGATGACACAAAAAAAATATCTCAATCATTTATCTCAATGAGCGGACTCGATTTACAAATTCATCGAAGTTCAACGATTGCAAAAACTCTGGGCTCCCAACCGGGCATAGCAATTAGATCGAACGGAATCGCCACCAGCCGACCTGTGATCAGAGGATTTAGTGATAGTCGAGTTCTGGTTCTTGAAGATGGATTGCGAATGGGAGATCTTTCAAATTCATCTGATGACCATGGCGTTACTGCGGATGGAAATTCCGCCGAAAGAATCGAGATACTTAGAGGCCCCGCAAGTTTGCTTTACGGCAGCAATGCGATTGGCGGTGTTGTTAATATTCTTACTGATAAGATACCTTCAAGCGTTCCGCAAGAATTTAATGGCGACATATATCTTGAAGGAGCAACGGTGAATTCCCAGTATCTTGGTAACCTGCACTTGCATTACGGAATCGATAAATTTTCATTCCATTCAAATATTTTGAAAAGGAAAGCGAATGATTACAGAGTTCCTACGGGTGAAAAAATTTTGAATTCAGGTTTTGAAAATTTTGGTTTTAACTTTGGAACAGCTTTTCATCCGGTTTGGGGAGTGATGGGGTTAAATATAAGCAGCGATGATTTCACTTACGGAATTCCGACTCAAGATATTGATGAAGCAGTTAAGCTCACAATGAAAAAGAAACAGCTAAAATTCCTGAGTGAAATACATTCGTTGGGTCCATTAATTCAGTCACTTAGTTTGAAAACCGGGTTTCAAGACTATCATCATGAAGAAATACCTTCAGGGGATACGCACGAAGAAGAACATCATTCCGAATTTGGGTTGCAAACTTTAAGCGCCGATTTATCTATTAGACATAAAAAGTTTTTTAACAACATAAATGGTGTTATAGGTGTTTGGGGGATGAAACAAAAATATTCTGTTACCGGTGAAGAAGCTTTTACCCCGAATGCTGATTATACAAGTCTTGCATTTTATTTTTTAGAGAAGATTCAATTCGGCGGGTTAAATATACAAGTTGGAACACGATATGAGACGAATCAAATTCAAATACCTGAAACGATTCTCTCCGATTCCTTGCTACCAGCAGAGAGTAAAAGCTTTAAGTCATTTTCCGGTTCGGTTGGATTAGTTTATGAATTAAGTGAAAGAGTATCATTCTTTTCGAATCTCGCCAACGCATTTCGTGCCCCGACGATTGAAGAATTGTCTTCATTCGCAATTCATGAAGCAACCGGAAGTTTCGACATTGGAAATAGAAAACTGAATAAAGAAAATTCGATTGGATTTGATTTTGGGTTACGATTTCAGAATCACACTTACTCCGCCGAAATTACCGGTTACTATAACGACATTCAAAACTATATCTTCAAAAAGCCAGCGAATTTGTTCTTCAGCCGGGACACTTTAAATGGGAGAATGATCGGATTTAATTCGGTGAAAGGAGTCCCTGTATTTGAATATACTCAGTCAGATGCAGTGATATATGGAATCGAAACTAAATCAATTTTTGAAGTAACTAATTCTTTGACAACTACATTTATTTTGGATTACATTCGCGGTTATAAAAGAGATGGAAGCAATCTTCCGCAGATACCACCAATGCGGCTATCTCTTGAACTTCGATATACAAAAGATACTTATTGGTTTGGTTTACAAATCAAAACAGCATCTGATCAAAAACAAATTGCTGATGAAGAATCAGAAACTAAAGGTTACGGGATATTGGATATTTATGGCGGCTATAAGTTGTTTACAGGGAAACTTGCACATATTTTCGGAATAAAGATTGAGAATGTTTTTGACAAAGCATATTCAGATCATTTATCTGCCATTAAAAATTTTGCTTTGATGCCGGGAAGAAACATATCTTTGAATTATAAATTTTTATTTTAATTTTAAAATATTACATGAGACTTCAAAAGTCTTAAAAATGTTTTTCACTGCGCTGAGACTTTTGAAGTTTTTAATTCAGATACAAGTTACTTGAAAACTGCTATTCAATACTTTATATTATGTAGGTATTAATTAAAGGATATGGTAATGCAAAAAAAGTTAATTGTCTCCGATCCTAACGTCATGATGGGTAAACCTGTTGTTTCAGGTACACGAATAACTGTTGAACTTATTTTGGAAAAATTAGCTGCAGGTGAAACAATTGATCAAATACTCGAAGCGCATCCTCGCTTAACTGAGGAAGGTATTCAAGCCGCACTTGCATTTGCCGCCGATGTTCTAAAGGGTGATCTAGTTTATCCGATTGCTGAGACAGTCTAGTGAATTTTTTAGCCGATGAAAGTATTGATAAACCAATTGTAGATGCTCTTAGACTTTCGGGTTATATCGTTGAGTATGTAGCTGAGTTGAGCCCCAGCATATCTGACAACATCATTTTTGAAATGGCAAATAAGAACAATGCACTTTTACTGACAGCTGATAAAGATTTTGGTGAATTAGTATTCCGCTTGTTGCGACTTTCTTCTGGAGTTATTTTGATTCGGCTAGCAGGACTGTCGCAAAAAAAGAAAACCGAAATTATCGTGCATACTATTAGCAAACATGCAAGTGAGTTGAGAGAAGCTTTTTCGGTGATTACGCATACCGGTATTCGAATTCGACGCATTAACTTCAATAAATGACATACCCGCCCCCCACTTGTCAGGGTCTCTAAAACTCTGTCCGCTGTGTTGCCCGTCTCTGCCTTCGGCGAACGATGGATATGTCATTTCTCAAAATGTAATTTCTCAAAAAATACTGAGCGAAGATACGCTTCGCTCTATAAGTTAGTCCAAGAAATTAGGGAAACTTCAAAAGTCTACAACCGACGGACAAATATCAGAGACTTTTCCCGAATGGATGGCCTGCCACCAATAAGCTATGTAGCTCGCCGACGGCGGAGGGCTTCGCCAAAAATCTTTTTTAAAAACGAGTTAGAGAAAACGCAATTAAAGAAATAGGTGCTGCATGGTAGAAAATGAGAATCCTCCGAAGGAGTGCGTTTGCACATACCTTTCCGTATGAATTCTATGGATCGGTACAGGAAGATGAAGAAAAGCATATTGCTTAATATGGATGAGCACTACTACTAAACTCTATTGTTAATAAATTTCTTTAGGGTGTTGCAAAGCAGAAAACAGAGGATTGAATTCTTTTTTTGCACAAATTCATTCTATTCACAATTCAATTCTATTGACTTATATTTGAAGCGATGAAAGAATCTAAGATCAATCTAAAAGGTTTAACACTCACGGAGCTTGAAAATTTTTTCGAGGAGATTAACGAGGAAAAATTCCGTGCAAAGCAGATGTTCAATTGGTTATATCATCATAAAGTCGATTCATTTCGAAAGATCACAACATTCACAAAAACACTTAAAGATAGATTAAATAAAATCGCAACAATTGAATCCCTTAAACTTTTAGACGAACAAACCTCTGATAATTCAAAAACAATAAAATATCTTTTTGAATGCTCGGACGGAGCGAAAATTGAATCTGTTTTAATTCCTGAAGCTAATAGATTAACACTTTGTATTTCAACACAAGTCGGATGTCCGCTCGACTGTAAATTTTGTGCAACAGGACAAATGGGCTATAAACGAAACCTTTCGACCGGTGAGATCATTGACCAATATTTGCAAATCAGTCGAGTTATCAGCGAACCGATAACAAATATCGTTTATATGGGGATGGGTGAACCATTCCTGAATTACAGTAATGTAATTAACTCAATGAATATCTTTTCTTCTGAGCTTGCATTTGGTATATCTGGCAAAAGGGTTACAGTTTCTACAGTTGGTATTCCCGACAAAATTAAAACGTTTGCCCAGGAACCTTTTAGGGGGAAGCTCGCATTTTCACTTCACTCCGTTGATGAACAAATCCGATCGAAGATTATGCCTATAAATAAAAAGTTCCCTTTTAAACAAAATATAGATGCTCTTGAATATTTTTATAAATCGACCAAGCGTAAAATTACTTTTGAGTATACTCTGCTCAAAGGAATTAATGATCAGGAATCCGACATCAAGGGAATTGTAAAATTATCAAAACGAATTCCATGTAAAGTAAATATTATTCCATTCAATTCAATTGCTCATACAAATCCAAGCGGTATTGCTGCTACTCTTAAACCAACATCTAAAGAGGAATTTGATTTTTTCGTTGAAAGACTCAGAAGTAATAATGTAACCGTCTTCGTCCGAAATACTCAAGGAGATGACATTGAAGGGGCATGCGGACAGCTTGCAATCAAATTATAAAGATAACAACGATTGCCATTATTATCAGTAATCAATGAATTTGCAAATCTTCATATCAAATTTTAGATTGCTTCTATTG
This sequence comes from Bacteroidota bacterium, assembly GCA_018828505.1. Taxonomy (GTDB): domain Bacteria; phylum Bacteroidota; class Ignavibacteria; order Ch128b; family Ch128b; genus JAHJVF01. The sequence continues at coordinate 23,035 of JAHJVF010000007.1, forward strand.
TTAGAATAACACATCGGAGAAAAATGTTGAACGTTGAACAAAGAGAAATCCCGCTTTGCGGGGAAGTGAAATCCCGACCTTCGGGGTTTAATGTTAAACGAAGTGAAATCCCCGACTTGTCGGGGGAAATAGCCCGTCCCGATTTATCGGGAAAATCCCCGACAAGTCGGGGGAAAAATTCGAAAAATAAAAAATTTACAGCCGGATTAATTCAGATGTCTATGACTCCAAATCCAAAAGACAATCTGAAGAAAGCTAAATCGTTTGTTGAGAAAGCCGCAAAAAAAGGAGCAGTTGTGATCTGTCTCCCTGAAATGTTTAAGTCTCAATATTTTTGCCAAAAAGAAGATCACAAATTTTTCAAGCTTGCAGAGCCGATGCTCGGTGAATCGGTGGAAGCCTTTCAAAAAATATCAAAGAAAAATAAAGCTGTCATAATCGTTCCAATCTTCGAGAGAAGAGCAGCGGGCATTTATCATAATAGTCTTGTTGTTATTGACGCTAATGGAAAAGTAGCCGGCACATATCGAAAAATGCACATTCCGGATGATCCAGCTTACTATGAAAAATTTTATTTTACACCGGGCGATCTTGGATTCAAATCATTCAAAACAAAGTATGGGAATATTGGGACTCTGATCTGTTGGGATCAATGGTATCCTGAGGCAGCGCGACTTACTGCACTGCAAGGTGCTGAGATTCTTTTTTATCCGACTGCAATTGGTTGGCATCCCTCTGAAAAAGAGAAATATGGTGCTAAGCAAAGAGAGTCGTGGATAACAGTTCAACGCGGACATGCCGTCGCAAACGGAATTTATGTTGCCGCGGTGAACAGAGTCGGACATGAAAAATTGGATAAAGAAAGCGATGGAATTGAATTCTGGGGTTCGTCTTTTATTTGCGATCCGCAAGGTGAGATTATCGCTCAGGCTTCAAGCGATAAAGAAGAAATTCTTTATGCTGAAATTAATTTGAGCTATGTTGAGACAGTCCGTCAGCACTGGCCCTTTTTACGTGATAGAAGAGTTGATGCTTACGGAGATATAGTAAAAAGATTTATTGACTAGAGTTCACCACAGAGAACACAGAATTTCTCGATGTATTTTTATATAATTCTTTGTCTTTCCTTTATGTGCTTTGTGGTGAAAATAAAAAACACAAATGACTGAAGAAATATTGAACTCGAGAATCACTGCAGAATGGGAAAAGCATGAAGCAACCTACATTGGCTGGCCTCACAATAAAAACGATTGGCCGGGAAAATTTACTCCAATCCCCTGGGTTTATTGTGAAATAGTAAAAAAAATCTTCGAAGGGGAGATTGTGAGAATTTTTGTTAACGATAAGTCGCACGAATTAAATGCACTTAGAGTCTTAAATAAAGTTGGCATTGATCTATCAAAAATTGAATTCATAAAATTAAAAACAGATCGCGGCTGGCTTCGCGACTCGGCGCCGGCTTTTATAAAAACAAATGAAAACAAGATTGAAGCAGTTCAATTTAAATTTAACGGCTGGGCTAAATATCCAAATCATAAAAGCGATTCAAAGATTCCCGTTGCTATCTCAAAAAAATTTAAGCTTCCTCTCATCAAAGCACTTCACGATGGACGTCATGTCATTTTAGAAGGAGGAGGACTCGAAACAAATGGCAAAGGAACTCTCATTACAACCGAAGAATGTTTGATGGATGATAAAGTTCAAGTTAGGAATCCAGGTTTCACAAAACGAGATTACGGAGAGGTTTTTAAGAAGTACCTTGGAATTACTAATGTACTCTGGCTCGGTAAAGGAATCGCCGGTGACGATACTCACGGACACGTTGATGACCTCTGCAGATTTGTAAATCCAACCATCGTTGTAATCGTTCAGGAAAATAATTCAAAAGATTCAAATTACTCAGCGCTGAAAGAAAACAGAGAACGACTTGAATCAATGACTCTGCAAGATGAGTCGAAGATACAAGTCGTCGAGCTCCCCATGCCTGAACCGCTTTATTTCGATGGACAAAGACTTCCGGCAAGCTATGCGAACTTTTATATTTCAAATGCTTATGTATTAGTTCCAACGTTTAATGATGTAAATGATAAACTGGCACTCGGAATTTTATCTGAATTGTTCACCGACAGGAAAGTTGTCGGAATTCACTCAGTTGATCTTGTTTGGGGACTTGGTACAATTCATTGTTTAACACACGAGCATCCTGCGGAGTAAGCAGCTAAATGTGGATTATTCTCTCGTTCGGTGTTGCGCTATTCGATTCACTCAAAAACGTTGCTGCAAAATCCACGCTTAAAAATGTCGATGAGTATGTTGTTGCTTGGAGCAACTGTTTTTTTTCTGCAATTCTACTTACACCGGTTTTATTCTTCGAAATTCCTGAGATCAAGCCGATGTATTATGTCGGATTATTTGTCAGTGGTACTTTGAATGTTGCGGCACTCGTATTTTTTATGAAGTCAATAAAAAGTGGTGATCTGTCAAAGACGGTTCCACTTACAACTCTTTCACCCCTTCTATTACTTATCACGTCTCCAATTATCGTGGGAGAATTTCCATCACTTCAAGGAATCGGCGGAATGGTTCTAATCGTCTTGGGTGCTTACCTATTGAATTTGAATTCTTCGGCAACAGGATTTTTAGCTCCGTTGAAAGCAATAGTTTTTGAAAAAGGTCCAAGATATATGTTGTTCGTTGTTTTACTTTGGAGTATTACAGCAAACTTTGACAAGATCGGCGTTGTTAATTCATCTCCATTGTTTTATTCATTCACAATCCAAGCTTATATTGGAATTATCCTCTTTATCTTTGTTTTTCCAACTATCAAGAAGCAGCCAAAATTATTTACGAAAAATTTTAAAGCGCTATCGGGAATTGGATTTCTATCGGCATTAACAATTATTTGCCACATGATTGCAATTAGTTTAACAATTGTCCCTTACGTTATATCGATTAAACGTACCAATTCAATTTTGAGCGTGATCTTCGGAAGAATATTTTTCAAAGAAGGAAATTTAAAGGAACGGCTCACCGCAGCAATTTTAATGTTTATCGGAGTATTGTTGATTACGTTTAGCTGAGAGTTTTTATAGGAACACATGGCAAAGCCACCCCTTTGTGGGATGACATAGATTTGACAGATTAGTGCGGATTTTTAATAGAGATAATTTCTCACCTTCTAATTTTAATAAATTACAAATTTTTAAACTCTTCCTCTAAGGGAAAACCAAGTATAAGTGCTAGATAAATGTAATAGTATATTTTTTTCGTTTCATTAACCTTTAACAAATGAAAATTATTTATTGTTCGATTGTCAATTCCGTTTTTGAAAATGTTACGAAAATAAAGTACCCCGTCAATTAACTCTCAGCTTTTATGTTTATTAAAAACTAATATCATTCAATCAATCAAAATCAATTATCACCCAAAGTCTTATTATCTTACATTAGTAACAACAATCAAGTTGTCGTCTATCAAAACATTAAAGACAATAATCAAAACGTTATCCTATTATTATTTGAACAATTCCGAATGAGAACCCGTGCGAACTAAAACTAATTTATCTTCTACAATTCTATAAACCAAAAGCCAATCGGGTCCAATATGACATTCACGATAGTTCTTAAATTTGCCGGTAAGCTTATGGTCATGATATTGTTTCTCCAACTTCTCGCCTTCAATTAATCGAGAGATAATACTCATTAATTTATCAATATCTTTGTTTTGTTTCTTAACAAGTTTATAATCCTTTTTGAAACCGGGGGTTAACTCAAATGAGTATTTCAAGATTCCAATTCCTTCATAAGTTCTTCAATTGAATTGAAGGGTCCAATAGTATTTCCTTTCTCAGCATCTTCAATAGCTCGGATTGTTTCTTCATTTGGAACCTTAAACTCAAAAGGAATCCCTTGATGAATAACCAAACCTTTTAGGAGAAGTCGAATTCCTTCACTTTCACTTAAACCCAATTTTTTGAGAACCTTCATAGATTCTTTTTTTAGCTTAGGTTCTACCCTCGCTCTTATTTCTGCCGTCTTAACAGCCATAATTTCACCTAATTAATTTATTGTTCCTACTTTGTGGAACAAAGTAGAAATTATTCGGCGTAACTTCAACAACCTTCTATTGATATTTTTTTTAATTGTTCAAAACGTTTATTGCGCATCTCAAATCTTGCTCAGATAAATAAGCATAAATCTGTGTTACGTTTCACTTATACACGTTCCCTCTAAAATCAATATTTGCTACGGTAACAATTATTTGTTTATCATTTTCAATTTCCAAAGTCGAAACCAGTGATTCGTTTTCAATTCTTATGTCTTCACCTGCGGACTTTTTTTCCTCAACCCAGAGTTTCACTAAATCAATTGCTGATGCTTTTGCTCCATCAATACCAAAACCATGAGTAGTTAAATCTAAAGCTGGAATATGAGCGTAATAGTATCCTTCTTCAAATCCTGGTTCAGTAATTCTCTCGTAAATTATTGTGTATTTCATTTTACGACCTTTTTCGTTTTCAAAGATAATAATACGCGTCAAGAAATATATTTCAATTAAAATATAGGAAAATGGTTTTGCTCAATCAATTTATTAATGATCCCAGATTTGTCATTAGAGAACAAAAGACTTTAGATACCCGTTACAAAAATTGATATAAGGGTACCTCTAAAAACCTATTCTGCGAACATCTGCGGGAGAATATTTCCCGCTGATTTCGCTGATTACCGCAGATAAAAAA
>JAHJVF010000400.1 GCA_018828505.1 Bacteroidota bacterium
ACTTCGGTGGGACGTTTCTATTTTAAATATAACAATTTCCCGCACCAATGGTGCGAGACATTTCTCTAACCAGAAGTTGGCAATTGGTAATTCTGCAAACACCGTTAAGAGAACTTGATAAAATTTGTTCGATCTTTTTTAATAACATCAATATCCAAGTTTCTTAAAAATATCTTTCAACTCTTTATCAATTTCCTTCGCTTCCTGTTCTAGTTCTTTTAAGTCTTCAAGAATTTCACCGATTGGCCTATATGTCTCTTCCTCAGCCGTATGTATGTATCGGGTCGGAGATAAGTTATAATCATTTTTAACTGCTTCTTCTTTGGCAATTACTTTACTGAACTTATCAATCTCTTTCCAATTGAGAAAAGTATCCACAATTTTATTCTGGTTTTCTTCCGGTATGTAATTTTTGGGTTGTCCTTTAATAAAATCTTTGGAAGCATTGATTAGTAAAATTTTATCTTTCTTTCCGGATGGTTTATTTCGATTGAGGAATAAAACAATTCCAGGTGCTGAAGTGTTGTAAAAAAGATTTTCGGGTAAATAAAGTACGCCTTCAATAAAATCGTTTTCGACAAACCACTTACGGATTTCTTTTTCTTTATTTGTACTTTGGTTTCCCGATCCTCGTGAAACAGCACCGGTATCTAAAACAATAGCTGCCCTTCCTCCGCCTCCGGCGGAATCGTTCAAAGAAGCAAGCATATGTTGAACCCATCCCCAATCTGCTGTCCCGTTTGGAGGATAGCCAGCAGGAAATCTTTCAAGCTCGTCGTTCTCATAAGTCTTTTGGTTAAACATACTTTGATTCCACATTGGATTAGCAGCAACACGATCAAACTTTTTAAGTCCTGTCCCGGCTTTGTCGGGATTGTTTCCTTCTCTTCCCGAAGGGACGGATTCCCGAAATTTAGGATTGTTCATCGTATCGCCAATTTCAATAATACCTTCCATATCGTGAATGACCATATTCATATTTGCCATTGCCCATGTGTTTGGAAGATATTCTTGCCCATAAAGTTTTAATGGTGCATACTTGGTTTTAGACCGCAAGAACATCTTTTCTTGAAGTGCAATCTGAAGCTTAATTAACAAGCCAGCAGAACCGGTACAAGGATCATACATTTCCATTCCAGGTTCAGGATCAAGTATACGTGCCATAATTAACCCAACTTCCATTGGGGTATAAAACTCTCCCGCACTTTGTCCACCACCTTCAGCAAATTTGCGGATCAGATATTCATAGCTTCTTCCGATTATGTCTGGTTCAACATCTTTAAGACCTAATCTTTTTTTACTTATCTCCTCGATAAGGTTGCTTAGTCTATCATCGTCAATATCTCTCTGTCCGTGTGTTGTAGCATTAAAATCTATTCTGTCAATAATCCCTTGCAATCTCGAATTCTCACGAGCTATCGAACGCATAAAATCAGTAAGCTGTTCACCTATCTTGGAAGATAGAGTACGGATAACCGACCAGGTGGATTCATCGAGATTTTCCGGTCTAAAAGGTATATAGAAGCGTGTGAGCTTTCGATCTTTAGCGATTAGCTTTAATGCTTTTTCTTTCGTTCCAATGCCTTCAGCAACTCTGCTTACTTCATCATCAAATACATCACAGAGCCGTTTGGTAAAAATTAGCGGAAGAATAAAGTCTTTATACTTTGGTGCATCCTGCGCTCCTCTGATAGAACAAGCAGCGTCCCAAATCCAGGATTCAAGAGATTTGTTATTATTGATGTTCATTGCTAATTAACGTTTCGAAAATAGCTAAAATTAAAATATTCAATTGAGTATATTATATAAGAAAGATTCGTAAAAAACTAATTACTCAATAGAATCCAATGAAAATATATTAATATTATTTGTAATTTAACATCAGAATTCAATAGCTGATTAAAACGATTTTCTTAAAATTATGTCGGTTTTTCAATACGTCCGTAGTTGACATTCACCTATTTAGATTTTATATTTGCCACGTATGAAACGACTTCTATTCCTTACAATTTTTGTATCCTTCATCTCAGTTATGTTTGCAGGGACATTTTTGGAGTATTTTCGCGGAAAAAGTGAAAGTGAGAAAGTTGTCCTCGAATGGAAAACCCGTGAAGAAGCATCCCTAAAAGAATTTACTGTTGAAAGGAAATCTGCAGTCGGAGATTATATCACTATTGGAATTATCTATCCGAAAGGAAGCAACTCATTTTATTCCTTCATCGATGAAACTGCATTCAAAAGTACCTCATCAATTTATTATTATAGAATTAAAATCATTGATACCGACGGTTCTTATGCTTACTCTAATGAGATTACTATTATTCATAGTGTCTCGAGTGTAAAAAGAACCTGGGGAAGTATCAAAGCAATGTTCAGATAATATTCTCCACCAATTTTTTTTCTTAAACTTACTTTCCTTAATTTTGCTCCTACAAATTATTTAATATGAGTTTAAAGAAACTTTCAAAATTACCGCTTGCCCTCGCTTCACAATCACCCAGAAGAAAACACCTTTTATCTGTTATAGGACTAAAATTTGAAACGATTTCACCAAGGGTGAATGAAACTCCAAGGAAAAACGAACCTCCTTTAAATTTTGCTATTCGGATTGCGCAAGAGAAAAATGATTGGGCAAGTTCAGTTCTGAAAGGAAAAATAATAATCTCTGCGGACACGATAGTTGTACTTGATGGGAAAATTTTAAATAAGCCGAAAAACAAATCTGATGCTGTCAAAATGTTGAAATCGTTGAGCGGAAAAACTCATAGAGTTATTACGGCGATTTCAATCAATAACCAAATCTCCAAGAAGAGACTCAACGATCATGAAATAACTGAAGTAACATTTCGCAAGTTGATGAGAGATGAAATCGAAGAATACGTTAATGGCGGGTCGTGTATGGATAAAGCAGGTTCTTATGGCATCCAGGAAGATTTTGGAGCTGTCTTTGTTGAAACAATAAACGGCTGTTATTATAACATTATGGGTTTACCATTAACAAAAACTTACAAGATGCTTCTGGAAGTTACAAGGTGAGATAGTCAACTGAAGAATCTGCAAAGAAAAATAATAATCGGAATAGTTATTGCGGCAGTAGTATATCTTGCGTTCTCTTTCTATGTCGATTTCGATAATCTCATGGAAGCATTCGGGATGTTTAATTTCTACTGGCTCCCTCTGATCTTATTTTTTTCCTTTTTCAATTATTATCTTCGATTTGAAAGATGGCATTATTATCTAAATATTCTCAGCATTGAACTTCCGAGAAAGATCAGCTTTGCAGTATTTATCGGTGGATTAGTGATGTCCATTACTCCCGGTAAGATGGGGGAATTACTCAAATCTTATTTAATCAAAGAGTACAACGGTACTAATATTCATAGGTCTGCACCCATCATTTTGGTGGAAAGATTGAGCGACTTCGTTTCTTTATTAGTCATAGCAATGATAGGAGCTTGGTATTTTGATTTTGGCAGAGCATTTGTTTTAGTAACGTTAATAATTTTTAGCACACTGCTGTTTCTTCTTAGCTGGCGTAAAGCTGCACTGCCGATACTTCATTATGTTGGAAAGATAAAATTCCTTCATAAGATCAGTGAAAAAATAATTGTGTCGTACGAAAATTCTTACAAACTTTTGAAACCAGTACCACTCTTTTCCATGATGCTGCTTGCGGCGGTTGCATGGATCTTTGAGGCATTCGGACTTTATATAATCTTACATGTCTTTGAAACACCGGCAACTTTCTTCTGGTCGACATTTGTTTATTCGTTTTCGACAATTATTGGCGGCTTAACACTACTTCCGGGCGGCATTGGTCCGACTGAGGGAAGTCTTACTATTCTTCTTGTGAGAACAGAAATTCCATTAAACATCGCTTTTGTTTCAACTTTCTTAATTAGAATTGCGACACTTTGGTTTGCGGTTGTAATTGGAATTTTTGGATTAATTTATTTTCAAAGAAAAGTTGTCCATAAGAAAGTTTTTGAAATCGACGAACAATAAATATTTTTTGTAACTACTCAGCAGCATTTGTACTGATGTATAATTAAAAAAAATAGCCACAAAGGCATTCACCCCGTTGGATAATCTGTTGATAAACTGGAGGAGAATTAAAGATGTATATCCAACGGGGCAGGGGCACAATCCGCCAAGGCGGACACAAGATAATTCTTTCCTGCCACGACATAGCTATCTTGTGGCTGGTGATACCATCTTTAATCAATGGCACATTAAAGTTAATTAACTAATACTTCAAAAGTCTTGCCTTGTGGTACGAGCATTTGAGACTTTTGAAGTTTTTTTTATATTTTTGTTTTTTTCTACTCATGATTTAACAACTGAGTAGTTACTGTTTTTTAAGTAAAGATATACATTGATCGAAA
>JAHJVF010000401.1 GCA_018828505.1 Bacteroidota bacterium
AACACCAATAAGAAAAACTTCAAAACCAAGAAAATGTAAGTCGGGGTTAACTTCTTTTCCAAAGGATCCTTCGGAAATTATCTATACTTATCTTATTTTTAACAAAATTTCTTTTTTTCTAATGAACATTCTGGGTTAAATTTTTGTCTCGTTGAGTCAACATCTAAAGATTTCTGAAGTGAAAATTTATAATCCGGGTATCGGGTTTCAAGCTGATAATCATTCATTTCGTCTAAGAATAACTTATGATTTTCAGTCAGAGCTATTTTAGTTTTTTCAGAAAGTTTTAATAAATCATGAGTTTTCGGAGGTGTTTGCCTATTATCTTTAACATAATGTGCTTTAATTATCTTCTCTAAAATTAAATGTCCAAGATATAAGCACCAAAGATAGTGACCATTATTAAAAAGATTTTCTGCAACTGGCAGGTCATTCTCAGCAGTAGTTATCCAATATTCAATCTGTTCATCAATAGTCATTGAAACACGTCAAATTTAAAAATAAACTAAACAAAATCTGAATTTGTTCAAAATTATAAAATATATTTGCTCAAATCTCTATTCTTTACAATAGATGTAAGTTTATCTTCGACCAATTTTTTATTTATTACAATTTTTTTCTCTTTTATCTGGTCGGGAACGCCAAAAAGAATATCTTCAAGCAAAGTCGTTAAGATTGTATGAAGTCTTCGTGCACCAATATTCTCAACCTGTTCATTTACTTCGGTTGCAACTTTAGCAATTTCTTTAATGCTCGTTTCGTCAAATTCAACTTCTACATTATCACTTTTAAGCAGAGCGGCATATTGTTTAAGAAGAGCATTTTCAGGAAGAGTGAGAATTTTGATAAAGTCATCTTCGGTTAAACTTTGAAGCTCTACCCTTATCGGGAACCTGCCTTGCAATTCTGGAATTAGGTCGGAAGGTTTCGATGAATGAAAGGCGCCTGAAGCAATAAATAAAATATGATCGCTGCGGACGGGGCCATACTTTGTATTCACAGTTGAACCTTCAACAATCGGAAGCAGATCGCGCTGCACACCTTCTCTTGAAACATCAGGTCCGTGTTTTGAGCTTTCTCCGGCTATCTTATCAATTTCATCAATGAATATAATCCCAGAATTCTCAGCACGATAAATTGCTTCTTTTATTATCCCATCCATGTCGATCAACTTTTGAGATTCTTCATGAGTAATGATATTCCTTGCTTCTTTGATTGGCATTTTGCGTTTCTTCTTCTTTTTTGGAAGAACATTACCGAAAAGTTCCTGAACATTAATACCCAAATCATCCGGTCCGAAAGGCCCAAAAACCTGCATCATCGCTGTTGGTTCTGCAGTTACGTCGAACTCGATCATCTTCTCATCAAGTTCACTGTTTTTGAGTTTCACTCTAAACTTTTCTCTAGTGCTTTCATTAGTTTCAACAAGTTGTTCGCCGTTCTCAACACTATCGGGCTTTACGGACTTTTTGATCGGCGGTATCAACATATCGAGGATTTTTTCATCTGCAAGATTGATCGCTTTAGCTTGTACCAATTCCATTTTTTCCGACTTCACCATATTAACCGAGATATCAGTAATCTCGCGGACCATTGATTCGACATCTCTTCCAACATATCCAACCTCGGTATATTTAGAAGCTTCTACTTTTAGAAATGGTGCATTTGCAAGTTTTGCCAATCGACGTGCTATTTCAGTTTTTCCTACACCCGTTGGGCCAATTAAAATAATATTGTTTGGAAGAATTTCTTCGCGAAGTCCATGCTGAACCTGCTGTCTTCTCCATCTATTTCTTAGCGCGATTGATACAGCCCGCTTTGCTGCATCCTGCCCGATAATGTGTTTATTCAATTCTTGGACTATTTGTGTCGGTGTTAAACTTTTAATTTGAAATTCGTTTTCAATTTTCTTAGGCATAGTATCGTTTATAACTCCTCTATATTAATATTACTGTTTGTGTAGATGCAAATATCTGCTGCGGTCTTCAATGATTCTTCAACTATTTCTTTTGCTGAAAGGTTGCTGTGTTTCGTCAGCATTTTAGCAGCGGCGAGTGCGTAGCTTCCACCAGAACCAATTGCAACGATATTGTCGTCCGGTTCAATCACATCTCCTGTTCCGGAAATTATTAATGCTTTTTCCTTTGAAACAACGGCAAGCAATGCTTCAAGTCTTCTCAAGTATTTGTCGGTTCGCCATTCTTTTGCTAATTCAACCGCCGCACGATTCAAATTGCCGCGGTATTGTTCGAGCCTGTCTTCAAACCGCTCAAGCAAAGTAAAAGCATCTGCAGACGCACCTGCAAAACCTGCCAAAACAGTTCCGTTCGATAAAATTCGAATTTTATTTGCATTTTGTTTCATTATAGTCTGACCGAGAGTAACTTGCCCGTCTCCGCCGAGAGCGGCTGTCCCGTTATGGATCAAACCGACAATTGTTGTTGCTCTTATTTTTTCTTTCATAAAAAACCTATGGAATTTTCTTTTGAAATTTGAGCCACTCATCGTACCAGCTTGTGTATCGGTTTATCAGCGGTACTGCTGATATTCTTCCACCGAAGCCCATAAACCTATACGAAAAGATGTTCAATGAACTTACTTTGATCTTATGAAGCATTTCGTAATTAATGTTTTTGATATATTTCTGTGCCAGATTTGCAACATAGTTATCTCTAAACTGATTGAATTTTTTTTCAAAAAGATCCGAACGATACTTCTCTTTTATATTTTCAAAATTCACTATTTCATTCGGCGTATCTGTTTTTTTATCCAACAATTTTATGATTGAATAACCTTCCTGTGATTCGACCGGAGCGAAGATTTCTCCAATTTCCATTTTTGCAGCAGTTTTACCT
>JAHJVF010000402.1 GCA_018828505.1 Bacteroidota bacterium
AAACTGATTGTAAAAAAAATTAAAATCGGATGCTTATCGAGAAGTGCTGTGTATAATCGAGCAAGCCGAAATCTTGATAAGCATAATCAAAGTTCACACCGAGATTATTTGTGAAATCATAACGTACTCCTGCACCGAGTGTTAATCCCTCTTCAGTATTTTTCAACAGGAGTGATTTATATCCGGCACGAATTGAAATGAAATTTCCAAATGTGTACTCCGCACCAACATTTATGCTTTCAGCATTATCATTTGGATGCAATGCATCGGCACCGACTGTGAACTTATGATTATCTGTATTAAGTAGATCCATCGCAACACCGACACGAAACAGTAACGGCAACGGATAAGAATCGGTGTTTAGATTTGCGAGAATTTGGTCATTATTTCCATAGATATTCGGATCGACATCATACAGGACGAGAAGATCTTTCCCGCTTAGACGCATGTCAGTTCCAAAATTTGAAATCGTTGCTCCAATTCTTAAACCCATTAAATCAGAAGTGAATAGAGTCCCGATATCAAAAGCTATTGCGTCTGCTGAACTATTCCAAATACTCTGATTAACATATTTAACACTACCACCGATTGAGAATCTATCCGTCAAACTATAAGCATACGAAAGAGCGATCGACATATCCCGTGCACCGAAAAATTCTCCTGTTCCATCCTGTTCACGCATTGTTGTAACTTCCATTTTACCATAATCAAGATAGGTAAGACTTAGACCAACCGAACCCATTCCATCTAAATTAATCTTCGCCCCCACCCAATTAAAAGTTATGTCTGCGAACCACCGCGTGTGTGAAAACAAAGCTTCATTGTACGGAGTTACAGAAATACCGGCAGGATTCCAATACAGAGCAGTTACATCATTTGCTGTTGCAGCAACTGCACCTCCCATTGAGACTGCACGCGGTCCAATTCCGATATTCAAAAATGGAGCTGCAGTTGAGCCGACCTTTGTCTGCCCAAATAATGTTCCGATGCTTAAAACTAAAAATATTATTAAAGTCTTTTTCATAACTGAATCTCCATTATTTTCTTATTTCCGATATAAACATTAATACTATATCTTTAAGTTAAGATGAACTCTCCCCAACCCCTCTCTTGGTAAGAGAGGGGCAGGGGTGAGTTTGAAATTGCTAAAATATTTTTTTCATTTGTTTGACGAAATAGTTTTACTTTAAAAAAAGAGTTATTTTTTTTACGATATTTTTCAATCTCCAAGTCTTACTTGAGAATTATTTAATTAGGGCAAGCTTGCCGGTTTTTGTTCCGATTTGCGGAGCCTCGATAACATAAACATACACACCGAATGCTACGTCCATATTTTCATTCGTTCGTAAATTCCAAAAAACATCTCCGACAAATAAATTATCTTGATGCAAAGTATTTATCAGTTCTCCTCTCACCGTAAAAATTGAGATCTTCGATCCGGGAGGAACATAGGTGAACCGAATTTCTCTCTCACCTCTACCGCTCGTTTGCGTGCTCAATAATCTTGCTTCTGCCTGATGTGTAACAACATATGGATTCGGAACAACTTTAATTCTATCCAATTCAGATTTTGCCGTGTTAATATTAATCGCAGCTCCTTTAGTTGTAAAATAAAATTCATCTTTTCTGCTAAAAAGTTTTTTAGTAAAGATTTCGAATTTCGTTCCTGCAGTTGTATCGCTTAATACAATATTTGCAACATTATAGAAAATGTTAACACGCCAGGTTCTATAAATTTTTGATCCAATTTCTTCTTTGAAATATATGTTATGAACAGTGCTGACAGTTCCGGTTCGGAAATAAACAAAATCTATGTATTTGCCTGTTGTGAGATTTTTGATTTTAAAATTAACCGGTCTTGCAGGTAAAATATTTCCCGGAGTTGCAGGATATAGTGTATCAGCGATCGAAGTATCAATCACGGTGTTTGAAAATTCAAACTGGTAATCGTATGGCATTCTGATCCCGTTATAAGCTGCACCCGGTCCTGAGGCTGTCCAGAAGAATGGTGCAAAAACAGGTTTCTGTAAGCTCGGGTGAGTTTTACCAGTAAATTTAGTTTTAATTGTATCGAGCTTGATTTCATCATCGTTGTATAATTGAATTCTGAATCCATGTGCAATCGGTGTCTGTCCATTAAATTTAGTTTCATGCTGAACGAGAGTGTCAAACGCCGCAGTGAAAATTGATGTATCGGCAAGGAATCGTACACCATTTATATAAATCGTATCACCTTTAGGAATTGCAATACTTTCACCCGGTTTTACAATCAAGGTTGTTTTGGTTTTCGGGATATAAACTGTATCGGGAGTCTGCAGATCAATCAATGACCAATCTTTAGTATAACCTTGCAGTGCAGTATCGCTAAAAACAATTTTATAATTAAATCCATTTTTGATCGAAGCGTCGTCAATAATTTCTGCTTCACCTGTGCCTGTTCCTATAAATACCGCAGATTTTGTAAAAGATGAATAACTCGCCTCAGTATATCCAATTGGTCTTCCTCCGGGAGTAATGTAGCCGGTATTATCGTCAATCAAAATTTGTCCGGTACTTGTTTTGAATATAAATTTAGAATTCTCAGTTGGGAAAATATCAAGCCTTTCATCCCCGCGGTCATAAGCACATACGGCGTAGAAATATGTCTGACCTTTTACTACAGAGGAATCAACCCACTTGTTAACCAATCCGGTATTTGAGCCCATGTAAAAAGTTGTTCCGCCAAGTTGTGTGAGTAAAGCGGAAGAGGGATAGAAAAAACCTTGAATGCTGTCAACAAGATCAAATTGTACGATCGGTTTATCGAATGAAAATACACCTACGGCATTCGTTATTGAACGAGCATCCTGGAAGCCAGCATCAGTTGCACGATAAATTTTATAACCCTGGAAATCTCTCAACTTGGTAATTAGATCTTTTGAATTTTCAGTTGGTCTGCCATCCCAATAAATAGCAACGTTTCCATCATCTTGTGTGATTGTGATCTTCGGCTTTTTAGGCGGCTGAGGGAATTTATAACCTGCATTGTAGATTTGTTGAACTATCCTTTTGTTTCCAAGAATATCTTTATAATCTTCGCCGAATAAAATCGAAATAGAAAATCTTTCGATCTTTTGCGGAGGAAGTGGAAAATATCCCGAGCCATAAATAAAGTCACCATCTTGCGGCTGAGAAGGAATAACATCAAAACGACCGGGGAACATTCTCGACCAAAGCAGCTCATCGTCTTTCATGCTTGGAGAAGCAGCTTGGTTAAAGAAGTTAAAATTTGTCAATCCAATTTGGTCCGATTCATCAACATCGGTTTTACCGAAATTTGTTTCACCTTGATCGGGTCTACCATTTCCTTCTGTTCCATCCGGGTCGGGACCCAAATATCCATCATCATGTTTACCGACACCATCCGAGCCAACATCGTCTACCAAAGGGTCCCAATCACCATCTTCATCACCGGACCAATGTGTCATTTGAATCACTCTGCCATCAGGTAATCGAATCCAACTTGTTTTTGGAGAGCCAGCATCATTATCCCGCTTTTCATCAATTAAAGGATCGTTAACTCCGGCACCTGTTTTGAAATTTTTATATTTCAATCCATCAAGTTTGTTGATTTGTCGGGCTGTGAGGTGAACAGATTCGTTTTCATCGATCAAGCCATCTAGATCATTGTCAATTCCATCCAGGGCAGAACGATGAGGAACGGCAACTCCATTTACTATTTGAGCAATGTGCCCTTCGCGAAAATAAGTTACACCGGGATTAATTATAAAAGGAACTCCTAATGAATAGACAGTATCAATGGTCGATTTAACTGTGTAGAGTTTTCTTTCGTAAGTGAAAGGATCGATCAATACTATTTGATCACCCGCTCTATAAGTTACAGAATCAAAATCACTTTTTACGAATTTCGGAGAAGTTGGATCCGGTGAGTCGCCGTCATTATCAATTCCATCAAAAGGATTACCGGGTGACTCTAAAAATGCATAACCGACATAACCAACTTTTTGTCCTTTGTTTCCACGATTATCACTATCCCATGAATATGTTATCCAGTCTCGCACATCAAAAAATCCAAGGTCATCCCCGCTGTCACCATCCCCGCCGGCTAATGTTCCTACAACAGTTCCGAATGCAGCCTTTCTATAAGTCGTTGCACCTTCATTTTTTATATCGTACAACCAGAAGATTGCATCTTCGGCAAGAAAGCTTGACCACTGAAATCCACGAACGCTCATTAACAATCCCATTCCCTTTCTTGTGAGATCGGTGCTGTCAGGATTGAAAAAACCGTTGAACTCGTCATCCATTTGGTCGTCTGCTTTGTAATAACTTTCTTGATCGGCGTTCATTATACCGCGTCCGAAATATCCATTCCACTGTGTTCTGCCTTCTTTATCTTTCCAGGTCGGTTGATCCCGCCATCCCTCGATGGGCCAGGATTTAGGCAAGTGGCTCATTGCAACCGATTCGTAAGTTGGATTAAGAAATCCCGGAATTGGATTGAATCCCCAAAAATATCCGAAAGTTGGATGTTTTTCATTTGATTGGTCGACTCTCGGACCGCGGGAAATTGTAACTGAGTGAAGCGTATCTCCTCTTTTATTAATGAACTCAATTCCAATCAGAGGAATAAGATCACCGATATAATTTTCACCGGAACCAAGGGGCCATTCACCACGGATATCTCTGCCTATATTAAATCCTGCAATTTGTCCGTCATTATAAAATGAAATTCCGGTTCTATTGCCTGTATGATATCCTATCTTATGAAGTGTCGGGTCTCCTCGCTGAGCATAACTTTCAAAATTTAGAACGAGAAAAAATAAAAGACTAATTATTAAAAACATGTTTTTCATATTCAACAACCTTTAGGTTTAAAAAGTATATGATATGCCAAATTCAACTCTTCTCGGTTCGGAGAAGAAGCCGGGATTAGTGTATAGATCATCAATCGTATTATAATAAAGTCTGGGTCGAATTCTTTCAGCTTCGAGCTTCCCGAATGTGAAGAAAGGATCACCTGTATCACCATAGATCACCCGAGGATTCTCCAAATCTAAAACGTTGAAGATTCTTAAAAATAAAGTCAGTGTGGTTTTTCCAATTTTAAAATCTTTATAACCTCTCAAATCAAGATTGAAGATGCTCGGTTTGTTCCCGCTGTTTCTTGGAAACGCATTTTGAGCTACACGAGTGTTCTTATTTATCTGAGGTGTATACGGCTGTCCGGAATAAAGATTTCCAATAATTGAAAAACCAAAGTCCCGTGGTTTGGTATAAGCAACAATTAGATTCAATGTATGAGTTTGATCCCAGTCCAGCGGTGCAATGAAAGTCTCCGGTACGGCTCCACCGAGAACGGCATTTCGAGCATCAGCAGGATTTGAGGCGTTCCCTTTTGTAATAGAATATGTGTAATCAATGTTTGTTGCAAGTCCACCCGAAAATCTTTTTTCAAATCGCAGAGTAATACCGCGAGCGAAACCGAAATCTGAATTAGCATATTTCGAATATCCTCGTGCGCCTCCGAATACCAGAATTTCTTCGGTTTGTGTTCCGGTTAAATCCCGAAAATCTTCAAAGAACATCGTAACATTGACCGACATATCACTTCCGATTTGCTGTTGTACACCAATCTCTCCTTTGACGGTTTTTTGCGGTTTAAGATCAGCATTCCCAAACAATCCTTGATTACCAGAGCCAACTCCAAGCTCAAAATCAGGATTCGTATACAATAATTCATAAGCCGGTAATTGGAGGAAATGTCCGTAAGAAAAATGAATCACCCCTCTATCGGTTATAGGATATGCTATACCAATTCGCGGACTAAATTGATATTTAACCGAAGCATCTTTGAACCAGTATGTCATTCTATCTTCAACAGTTTTGGATTTTTCGCCGATGTCTTGAACACCATTATTATTTAGATCGTCAAACTGATTATTGGGTTTTATTGGGTCATTAATATTTGGGTCAGTCGGGTCTGTTAATATCTTACCATCAGGATCGAACATGTCAAACCGAAAACCTGCGTTTATGATCATATTGAACATTTCAAATTTTGTTTGAAAGTATGCTGCTGCTTCCAATGGTTTATTGAAATACTTATCTTGATATTGAGTTGTTGCCGGCGGTATATAAACGTTATAAGGTTTTACTTTATTTCCGACAGAATCAAGCATTGGCTGCAGGCTTATGTTTTCAAAATAAATCCGATGCTGTTTTACATCTGCGCCAAACTTCACAGCTATTTCTTGAGTAAGCTGAGAGTTCCAATCGAATCTTGCTGAATTTGTTCCTGTATTGCGGACAAATCTGCTTGTATTCGTCCCTCCCGTACTGAAACTGTAAGGTGGATTCTGAATTAGGTCATTATCAACATACAGTGTAGAATCGCCAGTATAGATATTTTCATAAAGATAATGTCTGTAATCTTTGAAGAAGTAAGAAAGGTTAAGAGTATAAAAAGTCCAATTTGAAATTGCATGATTAATTGAAAAAGTATTTGAAAAACCTCTTCTAAATCTTTGCAGGTTATTATCAGGATTCAATTGCTGGGAATTATCGTAATCCTTATACTTTTGAAAATCGAAAATGTAATTGTATCCAAATTTTAGTGTCGGTAAAAATCGATAAGTAAGTTTTCCTTGACCATAAATTCTTTCATTAGGATTCATTGGAACGAATGCACGATCTCCATTTGCCTGAACTGCAAAACTATCGGAAGTAACTTCTCTTGAAACATCTGTCGGTAAGAATATTCTTTGCCCGAATAAATAACCGGTGTTATGATAGTAACGTGCGTTAGCAAAAAAGAAAAGCTTGTCATAGAGAATCGGTCCGCTCAGACTTCCATCAACATTCCTAATTGCAATTGGATCAATTTTTTCGATGTTCCTGAAAATATCATTACTTGAAATATAATCGCCACTATACAACTGAAGATTTCCGGAGAAATCATTATCCCCATCTTTAGTAACGATATTTACGATTCCGGACATTGCCTGCCCATATTCTGCGTTAAAAGCACCACTCACAACTTGAAGCTCTTGAATTGAACTTGTCCCCACATCGATCACTGTGCTGCCATCATAAGCGTCGGTAACTGTAACACCATCGATTTGATATGCAAGCTGTCCTTTTCTACCGCCTCTTACATGTATGTCACCACCGGCTGAAACTGTAACGCCTGCCTGAAGTATAAGAACATCTCTAATTTCTGTAACCGGCAGTTCAGTAATTAAATCAGAGCCGATAACCGCAGTTGTTGCAGTCAAATCTTTTTGAATAAGAGGACGCGTTGCGGTTACAACAATTTCTTGCTCCAACTCAAGTGTCTTCTCACGTATTTCAAAATCTATTTTTGTTGTAAGATCGATTGAGACTTTTACATTGATAACGACTTTTGTTTCATACCCTACCACTGATGCTCGCACAGTATAAATTCCGGGGTGAAGGTTAATTATCGTATAATAGCCCTCTAAATTTGTCGCAGCACCAAATGAAGTTCCTTCCACAAGAACATTAGCGAAAGGGATTCCTTCTTTTGATTTGAAGTCCGTTACACGTCCGGCAATTTTTCCGGTCGTACCCATGGCGAAAATATTCGAAGCCATAGAAAGGACAATCATAGCCGATATAAAAATATTTCTAAGTAAAGGAGTAAACATTAGACCTCCAAGTCAAATTAATTCACACTTATAAAGTTGCTTTCAGTTTTTAAGTAAAGCTTTTGTTCTGTTTCGGAAAAATAAAAACCTTTTATCCCGGCATTTGGATCTAAATTAATTGTCTGTAATAATTCATAATCATTTGTGAGAATTTCGTAATGGGTAATGACCCCAGTTCGAATTAATAGATGAAGTTTATTATCATAATAATAACCTGAGATTATATTTCCTTTTGGAATAGAATGTTTTTTAACAATTTGATTTTCATCGAATAAATAAATCGAGCTTGATGAAAATAACAAATCCTTCGTTCCGCCAAAAATACCTTCAATCAAAGTCTCACTGAGATTTGAGATTTTATCATTTTTAAGAAGGAATAACATCGGCTCTAATTCATTTTCAAAGTTATATGAAGAGATTATTATTGAATTATTTTCTAATCGATGCATACTGTGAATGTGCTCAAAATCAACAGTGACCTGCCCGCCATATTTATAGCGGTGAGGCAGGCGGGTTTGATCTTTCAAACTAAGCTCTGAATTAAGAAGATAAACTTTTGAGCCTGATTCTAAATTCGTCAGAGCAACGGTGATTGTACCACCTGTGGCTATAGCATCCTTAAGTGGCAAGCCATTATTGAGAAGAAGAAATCCTCTTCTTTCTAAATTGCCTTCTAAATCCTTTTCTAAAAAAATACTTTTTGAAGAATTCGAATTAAATATTCGCAACTCACTCGTAAAGGGAAAGAATACTACGAGATTGCCCAAGTTATCTATTTCGATTAGAGGGAATTTTTCTTCGTAGAAAAATTCCAATTTGTGTTCATAATCTGAATTAAACTTCCGGTCGAATACTTTAATGCTTATTATTGTTTTCTCATTTTTAGCACCAAACGAATATTCAATCAGTGCACAAAAAGATTTGTCATTTGAATGAATGAACCTGAATTTTGAAAACTGCTCTAGTAAATTCTCATGGACAACATTATCATTCAGAATAAATTGAATATGCTGATCAATTTTTTTTACTAACCTGACTTCTCCATCCTTCACATCATCGAACAAATTAGAGAAAGTAAGTGATCTCATATTTGGCTGGGCTGGAGCTATAGTCAATAAAGCTATGAGAAAGATTAATGTAGCGGTAAGTCTAAATGTTAGTGTCATCATATTTATTTGTAATATTTCAAAAATATTGTTGGAATTCAAGTAAAATTATCCGGACTTATTCGTTTTTTAAAACAAAAAAGGAGTGAATACTCACTCCTGAAAAAGATTACTTATTAATTCACCTTACGCAGGAAATAACGATAGTCTATACTTTCTTCGTGAATCTTCGTGCCTGCTTCGTGTATCTTCGTGTAATTTTTCTGTTTTCTTACACGAAGGGCCACAGAGAAGACACGAAGTACCACGAAGATTAATTCACTGCGTAAGGTGAGTTATTAAATCTTGTGAGATTAAAATAATTATTGTCTAACGACCCAAACTTTCACCTTGGTATTAATGTCCGGGTGCAATTTCACAAGAACGTTATAAATGCCCAAAGTTTTAATTTGTTCCTCGATTTCTATCTTCCTTTTATCGATCTGAAATCCCTTTTCTGAAAGGGCTTCC
>JAHJVF010000403.1 GCA_018828505.1 Bacteroidota bacterium
CGAAGCACTTGGGATTATCGAAGCTTTCTCTGTTGCTTCATTAATTGAAGCTGCAGATGCAGCTGTAAAATCATCCAATGTTAAATTAATTGAAGTCCGACTTGCAATGGCTCTTGGTGGAAAAGCTTTTGTTACGCTGACTGGTGAAGTAGCGGCAGTTCAAAGTGCTGTCGACGCTAGTGCTCATGTTGTTTCCCAAAAGGGCTTGCTTGTTAATAAAGTAGTAATTCCTCAACCAAGGATGGAACTACTTAATGAAATGATTTAGAATGAGATAAGAAATGACATATCTTGAAGATTAGAACTGCGACTTGAGATATGTCATTTCTAAATTTCTAAAATTCCTCATCCATTCAAGATAGCTTTCTAACTTACCAGTAAGAAAGATTGGCAGGTTAAGAAGTAAAAACTTTTTACCGTTGATGGTTTGGGTTTCTTCAATAGTTAAATCTCCCGAATAAATCCGCACAGCAACATTATGAGGTGCAGCATCCATAAACTGCATTAATGAGCGAAGCCGACCTGATTTTCCAGATTTAACTTCAACGGGAATCAGTATATCTTCAAATCGATAAACAAAATCAACTTCCGCAGAGGATTGACTTTTTTCTCTCAACCAAAATGTTGGTTTATTAAGCTGAGAATTTTTTAAAGCAAAAAATTCTTGCCCAACAAGATGTTCTGCAATTCTTCCGGAATAAACATCTTCCAAATTATTTTTGAATACAAACTCCTTTTGAATTCCGGCAAAGTAGTTTATAAGTCCTGTATCAAGAACATGCAACTTTGGAGCTCTCCCAAAATTCATAGTAATTGGCGGTCGAGTAGAATTTGTCGGGAACATTAATTTCAACAGCATTGTCTTTTCGAGCAGAGAGAATGCTTCCTTAACTTCGCGGTTTTTATAATGCGATTTACCAAACCCTTCATACTTGATTCTGCTTCCTGCTTCGTTGAAAGATGTTTTTATTATATGTTTGAGAATGTTCGACCAATTCTGATTTCTTGCATATTTTTCAACGTCATCTAAGTAAGAAACGAGCAAAGACTCATAAATGCTTTTTAGATTGTTCAAATCGTTTGTTTGAACATACGTTTTAATTATTTCCGGCATTCCACCAATCAGTGCGTAGTTTGAGTATTCTTCTTTTAATAAATGAGCGAGCGACTCAGTAAATGGTACTTGCTGTAAAGCTTCTACAAGACCATTTTTGCCTTTTGCCAAAAGATACTCTTCAAAGCTGAAAGGATACAAATACTCATATTCAACTCTCCCTACAGGAAAACTTTCCTTAAAATCCAACAGTGATTCAAGTAAAGAACCTGCCGCAATTACATAAATTTCCGGAAAATCTTCATAAAAATAGCGAAGCATTTTCATTGCCGTAGAGGAATTTTGAATCTCATCTATAAATATCAAAGTCTTCTTTACAGTAATCGATTTTGACTTGGCAAGAAAAATTGATTGAATGATCTTATCTGAACTTCCTGTATCATTGAATAATTTTCTATCCTCAGGGCGTTCAAGATTTAAGTAAATATATTGTTCGAATCTTTCTGCAAACATATTGACCAAAGTTGTTTTGCCAACTTGCCTGGCACCTCTAATTATCAAGGGCTTTCTATTTGGCTTCTCAGCCCATTGTAATAAATCGTTTATTTTTGTTCTAAAAAACATTTCTTAGGTAATTGTCTAATTCTAAGGGTAATTATATGAATACCTTGTGTAATAATCAAGGATAGAGTTAATGTGGATGTATTATTTTAAGGGTTACTGCTATTCAAAGATTCCATCTTTCAACACTCAAAGAAATCAAGAAATGACATATTTAAAAGATTAGAACTACGACTTGAGATATGTCATTTCTTGTGAAATAACGCTGGAAGAATCTTAATTCCCGCCAGCAATCTCTTAAAAATATTCTTTCCGTAAAGGAAAACTAACGCATCTCTCAGATTATCTGTCTCTTTTTTGCCGTAACTAAACCACCATAATTTTTTCTGCCAGGTGAAAGAATCGGAGTTATAATATTTCTCATAAACCATTTCCATCAACCCGCTTCTGCCGTGAACTCTGCCAGTACCGCTGAGCTTTATACCGCCAACAACAGCTTCGCACACTCCAAAATAGGAAATGCAATCATTGATCAAAACAGAACCACTTTGTATTCTTCGCGCGATTTTTTTACCGAGAGAAATGTTTTTTGTCCAGACTGATGCGGATAAACCATAGTTTGATCGATTTGCTAATTCGATTGCTTCCTCTATCGTTGAGAACTTTTGTATTGCAATTACAGGACCGAAAGTCTCTTCGTTCATTACTTTCATTTCGTGAGTTACGTCAGTCAAAATTGTTGGAGCAATAAGATTTTTGTTAATTTCATTTCCGCCATAAATTATTTTTGCTCCTTTATTCACAGCATCTTCAATTTGATTTTTTACCTTATCAACTTCTCTTTTATTTTTTAATGCGGAAATATCATAATATTCGTTATCGTTAGAAAGTTTCAAGTTGGTGACTTTTTCAATCATCTTATTCAAAAGTTCATCATGAATTTTTTCATGAGCATAAATTCTTTCTACCGAGACGCAAGTTTGTCCGGCATTAGTCAAAGCTCCCCAAACGATTCCTTGAGCAGTTCGTTCTAAATCGGCATCTTCTAAAACTACAGCGGCATCTTTTCCACCAAGCTCTAATGAAACCGGCAAAAGCTTATCTGCCACAATCTTTGAAATTATCTTTCCAACATTTGTACTGCCAGTAAAAAATAGTTTATCAATCTTACCATTTACCAGTGCCTCTCCAACATCCGCCGAACCATAAATTACGTTGAATATATTTTTAGGTAGATCGGAATCATTGAAAAGTTTTTCGATCCAATTCCCAGTAATTGGGGTTAACTCGGACGGTTTGAAAATCACACAGTTGCCTGCGATCAGTGCGGGAATAATTTGTCCCATCGGTAAAAGTACGGGATAATTCCATGGACTGATAATCCCGACAACTCCCCATGGTTCGTATTCAATCCAGCTTTTTTTATGGATCATTACCGGAAGTTTGATCCGAAATTTTTGCGGCTTCAAATATTTTTTTGCTTTTCTAAGGTAGTAATCAAAAACTCCAAGCGTAGGAATTATTTCCGATGATATCGCTTCTGTAATCGGTTTGCCATTCTCCTTCGAGATAAGCTTAGCAATTTCATTGGATTCCGTAAAAAATTTTTCTCTGATAATTTTTAAGTGAGTTATCCTTTTATTGACACCGATGGAATGCCAGTTCTCTTGCGCATCTTTGGCTTTTTCGATAATCGGGGCAACATCACCCAGATTTGTGCCTTCAACCTGCCCAAGAAATTCTTTTGTGTTCGGTGAATAAGATTTTAAATACATTCTATGCCTCGGTTAATTTCTTTTGGACGATTTTAAAAAGTTCTTCAGCAGAATTGATATTCGATGTGTACACGATCTCATATTTCGCTTTTTTATTGACAAGAAAATTTGAAATGATTTTGATCTTCTCGATGTTCAAGGGTAAGTCGAATTCTTCCGTTGTACGCATGAAATATTCGTCACAAAGGTCGTATAAATTCTTTTCAGAATCCGAAACCCCTTTGATGGATTGAACAATTCCGTTTTTAAGGGATATCACTTCTGAAATTTTATCACCACCATAAATGAAAATAATAGCATTGATCGAATTGATTGGTTCTTTCAATACTTTGATCTTGCCAATATTCTTCAGTATTGCCTGGATGGTATCGCGTATTTTCGCAGCATCTTCAAATTTTTCCCTTAATGAAAACTCTTTCATTTTCTCTGTGAGTCTGTTCAATAAAACCAGGTTATTTCCTGTAAGAAAATCTTTAACTGTTTTAAGCTCCTCTTCATACAGATCGTCAATTCCATCTTCAACGCAGGGTCCTAAGCATCTTTTAATATCGAGTAAATAGCAGGGACGCTTTTTCTTCAGAGTTTTATCATCACACTCGCGAAGCATGGTTGACTTGGAAATTATATCCAAGACTTCTTCAGCAGTTTCTCTTCGATTGAAAGGTCCAAAGTACATCGTTCCATTATTTACAAGACGTCTTGTAACTTCAAGCCGTGGGAATTCCTCATCAGCACTTAAACCTATGAAAGAATAATTTCTTACTATTTTAAGTGCAGTATTGTGAGTCGGCTTTATTTTCTTAATGAGTTCGGATTCAAGCAAAAAAGCAGAAAGTTCACTGCTTGTTTCAGTGAAATCTAAATAGTGAGATCCACGTACGATCTTTTTAACTTTTCTATCGGAATTTGAATCACGAAAATAAGATATTACTCTTGACTTGAGATTTTTCGCCTTCCCAACATAAATTACCTTTCCTTTTTTATCACGGAAAAGATAAACACCAGGCCGCGAAGGAAGTTTTGCAACTGCATCGGCCAAAGATTTTCTGGTTGAAAAGAATTTGGTTTTATTGA
>JAHJVF010000404.1 GCA_018828505.1 Bacteroidota bacterium
CGGGATGTATCGAGAAAACCATGAAAAATTTTGTTGTTGTAGCATCTCCAAAGGATCCTTCGGAATTCTTGTTATTTACTTGGTTTTGCGTAACTTCAGTTAGAGATTGATAAAAACTGAGAAAGCTACAAATGAAAAATAAGTTTGATAGAAAAAAGTTCGGTAGTTTCAATGGGTGTAGCTCCCCTTAGTTCTGTTCGGGCTTTTTTCGTTTTTAAGCTGTTCGGAGTGTCAAACCCGCCTGCCTACCTGGTATAGACTTGGCGGGCAGGAAAAGTGGTAATGATTTTGTACACTAAATTTTTGTTTTTTTGGTGAGTTTGGTTATCTTTGCACTCCCAAAAAGTTTGAAATTATGGAAAAAATCAATTGCGCCCGTAGCTCAATGGATAGAGCATCAGCCTTCTAAGCTGGAGGTTATTGGTTCGAGTCCAATCGGGCGTACGAACTATAATTCAAAAGTAAAAAATCAAATATCATAATTATTTTTACCTTTTGATTTTTAATGATTGATTTACTATATGGTGAGCGTAGCTCAGTTGGCAGAGCGCCAGATTGTGGCTCTGGTGGTCGTGGGTTCAAGTCCCATCGCTCACCCAACATTTGTCCCGACACTATGTGATTACATCGTGACGGAATGTATTCGCAATATTTTGGCCCTATCGTCTAATGGTTAGGACATCGCCCTTTCACGGCGGTAATATGGGTTCGAGTCCCGTTAGGGTCACTGATAGAGAGCTTTTTATTTTGAGGGGTAAAAGCAAATTAATAACTATTGTATGATATGATATGAAGCTCCAAAAAAATCTCGCCTTAAGTGAAAGCGGTTTCGCATTTCACTCTTCTACAGGTGATACTTTCCTGCTAAATGATTCTGCGAATTTCATTCTGCATTTGATCCAATCAGAGAAAAACGAGGATGAAGTATTGGAATCCATAGTCGATACTTTTGAGGTAGAAAAGAATACTGCCGAAAAAGATTTGAAAGATTTTCTCTCTCAGGTTAGAAATTTTAATCTTGTTGAGTGAATATGAAAATCGCGGTAACAGGACTGAATAATACAGATAATCCAGGCCCGGGTGTTCCCGTAATTCGAGCCATTAAGAATCATCCTGATTTCGATGGCGAGATAATCGGGCTGCATTACGATAATCTTGAACCGGGGATCTACATGGATGGACTTATAGTTAAATCTTACCTGATTCCTTATCCCTCTGGAGGGACAGACGATCTCCTTAAAAGAATAAGGTATATTCAGGAAAAAGAGAAAATTGATGTTATCATACCAACCCTCGACTCAGAATTAAACGGTTTTATTCGTATCAATGACACCTTGAGGTCATTAGGGATAAAAACTTTCTTGCCTACATTGGATAATCTTGAAGTTCGGTCGAAAGAAAGGATTTATGATTTCGGGAAAACTTACGGCATTAATGTCCCAAACCAAGAGTTAGTTAATTCGTTAAATGAACTAGAAAAAGCTGTCGATATTCTAAAATATCCTGTCGTTGTTAAAGGAATTTTTTACGAAGCTTATATATGCCACTCTTTCGAACAGGTTGAATCAAGTTATTATCGTCTGCTGAATAAGTGGGGCTTACCTATAATTCTTCAGGAATTCCTTGCAGGTGACGAGTACAACGTAGCTGCAGTTGGTGATGGAAATGGAATCACTATCGGTGCAGTTGCAATGCGTAAATTATATATAACGGATAAAGGAAAAGGTTGGGCAGGAGTAACTATCGACGATGATAATTTAATTAAAATGACTCATGACATTATTCGGAAGGTAAAGTGGAGAAGCGGTTTAGAACTTGAAATCTTAAAACGTTCTGAAGACAATCAATATTATATGCTCGAAATTAATTCACGTCTCCCGGCATGGGTTTATCTAACTGAACAAGCTGGACAAAATTTGCCCTATTGCCTCGTTCAGCTTGCATTGGGAAAAAAGATCGAGCCGTATAAAAATTATGAGATTGGAAAAATGTTTATTCGCTGCTCTTATGATCTAATTTCTGATATGAAAACTTTTGAAAAAATTTCAGTATTCGGGGAATTATAATGGAAACAAAAAAGAAGAAATACGTTCGTCCGGTCATCGCTAGACAACAGCTCGGAATGATGAACAAATTTGGAAAAGCTCCTATCTCAACTTTGATTGATAAAATTGATGATGTGGATATATCTGAATTAAGTTCAAATTATGGTACACCTTTATTTGTAATTTCAGAAAAGAAATTGAGATCACAGCAAAGAGATGCGCTCCGAATTTTCAAAACAAGATATCCTAAAGTTCAATTTGCATGGTCATATAAAACGAATTATTTAGATGCGATATGTTCTGTCTTTCATCAGGAAGGATCTTGGGCTGAAGTCGTATCCGAATTTGAGTATGATAAAGCAAAACGTCTTGGCATGCCAGGAAATAAGATCATTTTTAATGGACCGGACAAAACTAAAGATGCACTGATAAAAGCAATAAATGACGGAGCGAGTATTCACATTGATCATTTTGATGAACTTTACTCGCTTATCGAAGTTACCGAAAAATTAGAAAAAACAGCACGTGTAGCGATTCGGGTTAATATGGATGTAGGAATATATCCTAAGTGGGATAGATTCGGATTTAATTATGAGAATGGTGAAGCACTCGATGCCATTAAAAGAATAATGATTGCTAATAATATGAAATTAGTAGGACTGCACTGTCATATCGGAACTTACATGCTTTCGACTTCCGCTTATCGAATTGCCGCTTCAAAGTTGACTACACTCTACAAAAAAGTGATAAGTGATTTCAGCCACTCTCTCGAATATATTGATCTCGGCGGTGGTTTTGCTTCCAAGAATACGCTTCACGCACAGTATTTGGATGCATCCGGAATAGTTCCGACTTTCGAAGATTATGCAGATGCGATCACTAGTGGAATATTCGAACTAAACCTAAAAGCATCAGAACTTCCATTGCTTATTTTGGAGACAGGCAGAGCTTTGGTCGATGAAGCTGGATTTATGATTACCAAAGTGATCGCTCATAAGCGATTAAGCAACGGGCGGCGGGCTGTTATTTTAGATACAGGTGTGAATTTGCTCTTCACAAGTTTTTGGTATAAGCATCGAATTACTCCGACTCAGTTCTACGGTGAGCATACTGAAGATTCTGCCATATTTGGTAACCTCTGCATGAATATTGACGTTATTCGGGATGGAATTCAATTACCTCCAATTCCGGTCGGAGACATTTTAGTAATTCATAATGTAGGGGCTTATAATATGACTCAATGGATGCAATTTATAAATATGCGACCGAAAGTCGTGATGGTAATGGAATCTGGAAGCGTTGAAATCATCAGGCAAAATGAGACTCTTGAGTATCTTACTCAGCTAGAGATTGTCCCGGAGAGTCTGAAACTTAAATGACTTTAACTTTTTTAATAGAATCCACAATATTTAGCTACGCACAAATTTTCTTCTCGAATAGGAAGTGGTTCGGTATATTAATTTTACTTGCAACTTTTGTTAATCCGTTCAACGGATTAGTAATTCTTGCTTCGGTTCTATTCACAAATTTATTTGCGTACATACTCCAATATGATAAAGCAAAAATTCATCTTGGTTTCTTCGGATTTAATGGATTACTTTTTGGGGCGGCTTTCACTTTTTTCTATGAAATTGATCTCTCTTTTATAATTCTGCTTGTAATTTTTTTAATAGTAACGTTTTTTATCACTACTGCAGTTGAAAATTACTTTGCTGTTGGTTTCAATTTACCCGGACTTAGCTTACCGTTCGTTCTTGCGGTCTATTTATTTTTTATTTTCAATCAGAATCTAAATTTACTGATCACTCGAACAGAGTTTTTCACAAATTCAGAATTTTTCAGTTTCTTGCCTGAGTCGTTCCTACTTTTCTTTAAAGCGTTGGGTTTACTTTTGCTTCAAACTGATATCCTTTCAGGAATAATAATTTTCATTGCCATACTTCTTTTTTCAAGAATAATGGCAGTTCTATCAATTCTTGGCTTTACTTTTGGAATTTTCTTTGTTTCATTTTTACCGCAGCATTTGATCTACGATCTTACTTTACCGATAGTTTTTAATTCTATAATTACTGCTATTGCACTTGGCGGTTCTCTGATCATCCCGTCGAATAAATCAATTATAAGTGTTCTTTTTGGTTCGTTGTTTATTGTAATTTTTTCTGTGTTTTTTTCAAATTTAACTTCACCACTTCAATTGCCAATTCTTGTGCTTCCATTTAATTCTGCTGTGTTGCTATTGATCTACGGATTAAAATTCAGAGAGAAATTTGGCGATCTGATATTGCTTTATTTCAAACCAGGTGCGCCGGAAGAAAATTATTACTTTCACAAGAATAGGGTAGCGAGATTTGAAAGATATAAGTTTGTTAATGTCGATCTTCCATTTCATGGTGAATGGATGGTATCACAAGCAATAGATGGCAAGCACACGCACAGAGATAATTGGAGATATGCTTTTGATTTTGTTGTGGTTGACGATAAGAAAAAAATGTTTCGAGGTAAAGGACATTCACTAAAACAACATTACTGCTTTGGCTCTCCGGTTTTAGCACCGCTGAAGGGAAAAGTTGCCAAAGTGATTAATGACATCGAAGATAATGAAATAGGAGAATTTAACTTAGAACAAAACTGGGGAAATACCGTCATCATTGATCACGGATCAAATTTATTCAGTTCAATTTCTCATCTTCAAAAAAATTCAATTAAAGTTGAAGAGAGAGATGAATTGGAGAATGGTGATGTAATCGGTGCATGCGGTAACAGCGGCCGTTCGCCAGAGCCGCATATTCATTTGCAGTTTCAATTAAGTGATAAGCTCGGAGCTAATACATTAAAATTTCCTTTCGGGCATTATTTATTAAGAAAAGAAGATAGTTACGTTCTGAAGAGTGCTGAATTCCCGAACGAAGGCGACCTAATTCAGAATCTTGATATCAACAAGACTTTGAAAGACGCCTTTAACCTGAAACTCGGGGATAAACTGAAATTCAAATTCAACGAATCCGGGAAAGAAAAATTTGAAGAATGGGAAATCAAAATTGATCTATCCAATACAATGTTTATTGAGTCATCGAACAATGCAACAGCAACTTTTTATAATGATGGAAAAGTATTTTACTTCACGAGTTACATCGGGAAAAAAGATACAGTGCTCTATCATTTCTATCTCGCCTCGATTCAGGTTCCTTTCTGTTCAAAAGAAAATCTTACATGGGAAGACTCATTCCCCCTATTTTTAATTGCCGAATATCCCCTAAGAATTATAGGTGATCTTCTCATTCTTCTTTATAATCCGTTTAGGACTAAAGGCGAATTTACAATAACCGAAGTACCGAATAATGAGAAGATATCCCACAAAATTTCAAATGAAATTACACTTTATGGAAAGGGAATTTTTAATTTTATAACTTCGAAAAAGTTTTATGAACTTAATGTTGCCGGCGAAGGGAATATCGACAGCATTAAGCTGACAGAAAATGATAAAGAACAATTTTATGCTGAATTTATTAAAGGAGACAAAAGATGAAAAGAAAAACAATTTATTTAGTTGGTATTATCGCCGTATTGTTTATTGTATTTGCAGTAACTTCAAGTGTTTTTTCAGGAAAACCGGATAGCAGAATTAACGCTTTCAATAATTCAATCGCTCAAGCCGAAAAAGGAAACTACAATGAAGCTATCAAAGAGTTGACCAACATTTATTCAAATTATTCAAATGATTACTTGGTCAATCTTAGATTAGGATATCTGTATTATCTGACAAAGAAATACGATGAATCTATCAAATTCTATTCTAAAGCAGTCGAGTTAAAAAATAATCAATCAGTGGAAGCATATTTTGGACTGGTGCTTCCGTTAGCTGCGAGAGAAAAATGGAATGATGTTGCAAAAAGTTATGAGAAAATCATGTCTCTCGATCCGAACAATTACACGGCAAATTTGAGAATGGGGCAGATCTTGATAAATAGGAAAGAATATAAGAATGCTGACCAGTATCTCTCAAAAGTCTATCGATTATATCCGAGCGACTACGAAACAAATCTTTCTTATGGCTGGAATTTATTCTATCTGAACCGTAAATCCGAAGCGAAAGAAAAATTCATTTATGTTTTAATGGTCAGCAAAGATGATGCTTCTGCTGCAGAGGGGTTGAATCTTGTTAATTAGAAATATTGTTATTCTGGTCTTCTTTTATTCGATGAACATTTTTGCACAATCTTCTTTCACTATTAAACCGTCATTCTTTTATACAAAAGGAAATTATTCTAACAGCGATCATTCAAATTCATTTGCCGGTTATTTGAGTGGCACTTGGAATAACGTCGATCATGTAATTTTAGCATTTGATGATCTCACCATCTCAGGAAATGGTTGGGACTACTCACAAAATAATTATGTAGCTGGAATAATTTATAATATTGGAAGCTATTATTTGAAGTTAAACTATTTAAAGATTATCGGTAATTATTCAGAAGGAACAAGCACTTTTAATTATACCGATAATTCAAATGTAGCAAATCTCGATGTAGTCAAAGGAAATTATCCGTTCTATTATGGTTTGGGTTATAGTTATTGCAATCAGAGTGGAATACCAAATATTAACTCTCATCAGGCGAATTTGAGATTTGAATACATTCCGCACTACAAAGTTCTGATAGGTTTAATGGGGGCGGCAACAATTACTTCCGATAAACGAAAGCTCTTTGCTCTCGCCGGAAAAATCAATTATCAACCATTTTATGATCTGCTTCTCAAAACCAATTTTATGTTTGGTGAACGAGCATTGTTCATGGATCCGGACTTATTGATAATATTTAATCAGACTTTATCTCAAAACTTACTTTTAGGGATCCAATTGGAATATGCGTTTTCAAGAAATGCAAAGTTAGTTGGTTCGTTTCAGCATACAGAGTTCGAATCATATCAAATCAATTATCTAATCGGGGGATTGAAACTAAATTTCGATTTATAAATAACTAAAAAATCTTTCGGAGAAATTCATGGAAGTTATTAAACCACCTAAGTTGAATAAGGGAGATGTAATTGGTCTTGTTACTCCGGCATCAACTCCCGATTTACTTACAAAAATTCAAGATTCAATAAAATATTTGGAGGGATTGGGCTACAGAGTTAAGCTGGGTAAAAATGTTGGGAAGCAATACGGATATCTCGGTGGGTTGGATGAGGAGCGACTCTCGGATTTGCATGAGATGTTTTCGGATAAAAAAATCAAAGCGATAATTTCAATTCGTGGCGGCTATGGTACTATGCGACTCCTCGATAAGATTAATTACAATTTGATAAAGAAAAATCCAAAAATATTAGTTGGATACAGCGATATAACTGCTTTGCAGCATGCGATCTATGTGAAAACCGGCTTATTAACATTTTCGGGTCCGATGGCTGCTCCGGATCTTGCAAATGATGTTGATAAATTCACTGAAGAAATGTTTTGGCGGATGATTACTTCAAACAAAAAAATTGGCAAAGTTAAAAATCCCGATGGCGAAAAAATTTGCACTTTAACAAAAGGCATTGCTAATGGAAGACTCTTGGGTGGTAATCTTTCTTTATTGGGTAGTTTACTTGGAACGCCATATTTACCAAAATTTGATAAATCAATTCTTTTCTTAGAAGATGTTGATGAAAAACCTTATCGGGTTGACAGATATTTTGCTCAAATAAAACTTGCAAAAATATTTGATAAGATGTCCGGGATGATCTTGTGCAACTTTACCGATTGTGAGGAAACCGATCCGTCAAAAAAATCTCTTACACTTAATGAAGTCGTCTACGAATATTTTTCGAAAATGAAGAAACCAATAATCTACAATGTAATCTATGGTCATATCAAATCGAAAAACACCATGCCGATTGGTGCTAAAGCTCGTATCAATGCAAGCAAAGGTGAGTTTGAGATTTTAGAATCATGTGTTCGGTGATTAGGCTCTAATCAGCTAATTGATCGAGAAAATCTTTATAAATTATCCGCCATCGGCGGATGTAGAGCGAAGTTGGACATCCCGCATGAGGAACTTATCTCAAATAATATCGGGCGAATCTATGCATTGTTATTTGCAGCCTTATCCCGACTTGCCCACCATGTTTATAGCCGTGAGGCAGGCGGGCTTGTCGGGACCCTACAAAAAAATAAATATTTTTGGTTAGATTCTTTATGTGGTAACTCATAGAGAAAATCTCTATAAAAATGTTTATAAAGTTTTTTAAGGATTGTTAAAAGAACTCACCACTATCCCCTCTCTTTCAAAGTGGAACATCCCGCTTGCGGGGAGAGGGGAATAAAAGGGGTGAGTTGTTATTTCAAAGCATAAAAAAATTTTCTCCATAGGAGTCCTTCGGACAAATATCTTTGGTTAGACTTTAGAGCGAATCAATGTGGCTAAAGCCAATTAATTGTTTTACTTTCATAACCAGTTCACTGAAGTGAACTGTAAGTGATAATCAACAAGGATTTGAAAAAGTAAAAGGCTTCAGCCTCATTCTTTTATTTAAACAATAAAGTAAAAATTTCAAATATTTTTGGTTAGTATTTAAGTCAATTAAGTTTGTTCAGCAAAAGCTTCTTAACACTTTTTGTTATTGTCCCATCTTGAATGTATCTATAAATATCATCGCCAGGGCAGCTGGTTTCATTTGGCTTGCAAAAATCTCTGTGTCCTTTAATAGAATCAGGTGAAAGATTGAACTTAATACATAAGTTCGCGGCAAGCTGAATAATTGAATTCAATTGCTCAACCCTCAATACTTGCTTTCTATGATATTGACCGATCACAGAAATTAAAACATGTCCCGTCGGATCGTATGAAGTATTTGTTTCTCCGACTGTCAGAGGATTTCTTCCTTCAATTATATTTCCTTTTCCATCGATTAAAAAATGATATGGAATATCAATCCACTTACGATCAGGTCCCATTCCCCAAGTTTGTACATTTTTGATTCGACGCAGAGCGGAACTGTCTTGATGAAAAAATGTTCCTTCGTGATGAATAGTTATGCGTTCAATCGTATGAGTTTTGTATTCCTTTGGGTCGTTAGCGTTCCATACCGCACGAGGAATTATTTCTAATTCATCCCACGAGAGTAATTTGGGTCCGCTGCACGAGTTAAATATAAACATCGCAATAAAAATTGAGAGGGAAACTATTTTTCTTAACATTCGATAACCTCATACTTTGATAATAAAGATTTGACAAGATGAATATCGGTGCCACTACTATGTATCCCATAAACTGCTGAACCGCTGCCGGAGAGAGATGAGTAAATCGCACCATGTTTCATTAAAATATTTTTTATTTCAGCGATTTCGGGATGATGTTGAAAGACGACTTTCTCAAAATCATTTATGATTTGATTCTTATTCTTTATGAAATTATTGTAAGATTTTAATGAAGATAGATTAAATTTCGGTTGTTTCGGTTTGATTTGTGCATATGCCCATGCTGTAGAAATTCTGATTCCAGGATAGACTACAATGATTCTGTTATCTAAATGAAAATCACTCAATGGAAATAATTCTTCACCTCTTCCTCTTGCGAAGCAAGGCTTATCTTCCAGGAAGAAGGGAACATCAGCACCTATCTTTGCAGCAAGTTCTCTCAGCTCATTTTTTGAAAAATTAATATTGCAGAGTTCATTCAAAGCTTTTAAGGTCGCTGCGGCGTTTGAGCTTCCTCCGCCTAATCCCGCGAAGGAGGGGATTCGTTTGGCTAACTGTACTTTATAATTAATTTCTTTTTTAATTTCGTTTTGGAGAATATCTTTAGCTTTCCAAATAAGATTAGATTTGTCGGTTGGAATATCTTCTTTATCACACTCGATGGAAAAAGTATCACTTTCTATGAATTCAATCTCATCAAATAAATTTATTGGATAAAAAACGGTCTCAATATTGTGATATCCGTCATCCCGTTTCGAAACAATATTCAATCCAAGATTGATCTTGGCACGGCTAATGATTTTCATTCATCCTCTTATCAATTAAATGACGAATGACAGAGATATCATCGGGCTTTCCTCCGCAGCAAACTCCGATCACTTTAGCTTGTGTTTCGATCATGTTATTTACAAATTCAGTAAACTTTGAGACTGAAATATCCCTGACTAATTTATCTGTATTGAATGATTCGACTGAGCCCAGATTTGGATAAACACCAAATGGTTTAAATTCTTGGAGTAGATTGGCTGCATTTAGAATCGTTTTAGGCCGGGCGCAATTAAGAGAGACGAATAAAGGTTCATATCGTAAAATGCTTTCTAATGTCTCACGCAAATTTTGACCATGATAAGTTTCAGATTCCGTTCTAATTAATATACTCACCGCGAATGGAATTTTATTTTGATAACAAAACTTAGACACGATTTCAATTTCTTCTTTATCTCCAAATGTTTCATTGAGAATGAAATCGACATTGTTTTCCATAAGTGATGATATATGCTGAGAGTGATTTCTCAAAAGTTCATCATAACTACAACTGCGGAATGTGGAATAGCAATCATCTGCAGGCGCATTCGATCCGGCGAGAATTAAATTATTTCTGTGTGATGATTTAATAGATGTTTTCGCTATGTCAACTGCAATTTTTACGAGAGTTGAAGACTCTGAATTTATTTTTGAACGTGATATTGAATAAGGATTAGTACGAAACGTATTCGTTGTGATTATATCCGCTCCTGCTTGAATATATTCCTTATGAATCTTCTGAACTAAGTCGGGATTAGTCATTAGTGTTTCGGCTGACCAGAGAGGAGTATTTAATTTTTCTCCCTCTTCAATTAGGCGGGTACCTATTGGGCCATCGAGAACAAGCGGTTGTGTAAGATTTAAAAAATACTCTTGATTAATCAAATCTTTTTCAAAAATATATTTGTATAAAAATTGTCTACCTCTGACACAATTCCGTCCAGATCTATCATTTGAATACATTCAAGGTTGTACGGGCAGACTTTTTTCCAGCAGGGAGAGCAGAATAAATCTTTCGGAATAAATTTTTTACCATAATCATATAAGTCGATTTCAGACCAGCAGCTGACACCAAACCAAGCAATAATATATTTTTTCAGCCCGATTGATGCATGCATTCCGAATGAATCGCCTGTAATTACAACATCACAAACATCAATGTAGCACAAACCTTTCCGCAATCCGTCAGTTGTTGGTGAGTTGATTACTTTATCACCGCATAATTCTTTTATTTTGTTATTACGCTCCGTGTCTTCCGGTCCGCCGAGAAGCACCAATTTATATTTTTTATTCTGTGAGAGACGATTGATTAAGTCAACCTGCTGTTCGATTGTCATTTTTTTATTGGGATATAATAATGAGCAGCCCGTATTGAATCCAATAATTAGCTCATCACTGTTTTTAACAATTGATTTTTTAAACTCATCGACAAATAGTATTTCATCTTGTGATAGATTTAATATATATCGATCTCTTTGGTAGTCGTTGTTAAAAGTTTCAGCTAAGATGTCCTGACCAGTTCTTTGATTTACACGGAATTTGAGATTATCGTTTTGTCCTAGTAAATAATTATAATCGGCGTATGAGTTTTCGGGAACAATTATTCCATTCTCATTCAATGTAAAGCCGTATTTTTCTTTTGCCTTCAACGATTTGTGAATGGAACAGGCATTTCTCGATTTATCGGCATTTAGCACCAAATCAAACTCGATGTTCTGTAGAAATAAAATACTCTCAAAATTCCATTCAAACGCAAAATTTATTAATGGATTATTCTGCAGAAGTTGATAGGCGTTTTTCAATGTGATCCAATAAATGGATGATTCCGGATATTTTCTTTTTAAACCCGGTAATTGAGCGGTGGTCATGAGCACATCACCCATTGCATCGAGATTGATTATCACTATTTTCTTACCAAAGGATAGATAATCTTTACATCCTTCTTCAAGACAGTTGTATCCGGGATGACAAGGTTTGTATCCGGTAAAATTTTTACAATCAGGTATTTGAAATTTAGACTTCATGTTTTTGATTCTTTTTTAAACAAATTAACTTCTTTTGATAATTCTAAAAACGCATTGAATACTTCTCGTGGTTGTATCTCAGAAATATTTTCAGCGGATGATTTAATTGAACGATGTGGCGTCCCGTACGGCTGCCAACTTACGAAAGACCATTCGTAATTTGGATATAATCCTATCACAGGTTTTTGAAAGGCTGATGCAATGTGTATTGCGGAAGTATCGGGCGATATCAACATATCAGAGAAATAAATATAAGATGCATAATGCTGGAATTTAAAATATTTCGGAATGATAAATAAATTACTTTCAAAACTAGATATAAGTCTGTCTCTTAAAGATTTATCTTTCGGATGTGAGAGCAGAATTATTTTTATTAATGAGTAGCGGCTCACTATCAATTTTACTAGTTCAATCCAATAATCAGTTTTCCAATAGCGGATATTAACTCCGGCAGAAATGTTTATTGAAAGTAATTGTGCGTCCTTCATAAAATTATTTAAATGACTTGATACATCAGATTTTTCTTTTTCTCCCAAGCACAAGACCGGTCTTTTATCATCTTTGTCAAATTTAACTCCTACGTTTTCCAGCAAAAATGCTGTCCTTTCGATTATGTGAGAATGAGTCTTTAAGGGCTGTTCAATTGAAGTAGTTAACAATTTATTCGTCTTATCAAATGCAAAGCCGATCTTTTCTTTTCCTCTTAATAGTTTTAGAATCATTCGTGAGGTAGTTGAAGGGTTGTCATTTAATTCAAATATCTTATCGAAATAAATATGCAGGAGTTTTAAAATTTGAAAAAGTGATAAAATATTTTTATTTACATATACAGTTTTATCTACATTCCTGTTGTATTTAATGACGTCTAAATTACTTTTAAGTGTGATAAGTGTTATCGTGCAAACTGGAAAGTTCTTCTTTAACACATCGAATACAAAAGATGCTGTAATTATGTCCCCAATCTTTCCAAGACGAACGACTAAAATATTATCTACCTTTTTTATAATATCTGTTGTCAATCTGAAATACTCATTTATTAATTCTCTTAAATGGAATATTGTTTTTCTTTATCATTTCATCAAATTTATTAAGCACATTCGCAGAATCGAGCTGGAGCATGCATTCATGCTCTCTTGGACATTCAAGCAGATTGCATTGAATGCAATCTAGTTCATCAAAACGTACCCATGTATGTTTTTTACCGTAAGGTCCTTGTTCATGTGGACTTGTTGGACCATGAATTGCTAAAGTCGGTATATCAATTGAGGCACTTAAATGCATCGGACCAGAATCATTTGCGATCACTATTTTACATTTTGAAAAAAGTGCAACCATCTCACGAACGGTTGTTTGTGATGCGATTACTGAATAATCTTTAATTCCGCTGTAAATTTCCGATGCATCAGCTTCATCACCCTTACCCCAAAGAATTAAAAATTTACAGTCATATTTGGAGTGAATCATTTTACAGATTTCGATGAACTTTATCGGATCACATTTTTTTGATTCCCAGCCGCCGCTTGGTGAAATACCGACAACGTTATCACCAAGCTGATTTGAATTAAAAAAATCAGTTGAGAGTTTTTCTTCTTCACTTTCAATTCGGTAAATCAAAGCATGATGCTTGAGCTGAACTCCTACTGCTTTTAATTGCTGAAGATTCACATCTGCAGTATGCAGTTTTAAACTATGAGTATTTACGTGAACATTGTAAGCATATCTTCTGCCGCGTCTATCAAATCCAACTTTTATTTTTCCTTTTGCTAAAAATGTAATTAATGCTGATCGAGGATTAGAATAAAGATCAAAGATAAAATCGTATTTATAATTTCTCAGTTGAATAATAGATTTTATAGTATTAATTGTACCAATTCTTTCAAATGTGATCACCTGATTCAACTCTTTTAGATTCGTCAATATAGGTACGGAAGGTGGTTCTGTAAGAAAATCGATTTTTGCATTCGGGAAATGTTCAATCAAATTTTGAATGACTATCGTGGAGAGAACTACATCACCGATTCCTCTCAACTTAATGATCAGAATTCGCTTAACACCGCTTTGATTTTTTATCATAATAATTTTAACTAAATTAACTAAAACTTTTCTATTCCAAAAATTGATGCTGAAAATTATTGATGCACTGAAATTAGCTGCAGAATTTCTCGAGAAAAAAGATGTTGAAAGTCCTCGCCTTAATTCTGAGTTAATTCTCTGCAAAATTTTGGGGACAGATCGTGTTGGAATTTATACTCAATTTGACAAGCCGTTGAAAGAGGAAGAAGTGAATGAGTATCGTGCCTTGCTTCTGCGGCGCAGTAGGAAAGAACCCCTGCAATATATTTTGGGAAGTGTGGATTTTTACGGATTGAATTTCAGCGTCGATCCAAGTGTTTTAATACCACGTCCCGAAACTGAATTGTTAGTGGATTGCGTACTCAAAAATTTAACTCCTGAAACCATAAATATTTTGGATATCGGATGTGGCTCAGGAAATATTGGTGTAACTCTTGGAAAGCATTTACCAAATTCAATTATTACTTGTCTCGATATTTCATTGGAAGCTCTTACTACTGCGCGTAAGAATGCTGACCGAAATTCAGTGTCTAATATTGAATTTTTGGAAATGGACATATTAAGCGATTACCCTGTTCCGAAAAAATTTGATTTGATTGTCTCAAACCCACCTTATATTGCTCGCCTAGAAAAAAACGATATGCAGAAAGAGATAATTGATTATGAGCCGCACGATGCGCTCTTTGTTGATAATGAGATGAAATTCTA
Source organism: Bacteroidota bacterium (assembly GCA_018828505.1). Lineage (GTDB taxonomy): Bacteria > Bacteroidota > Ignavibacteria > Ch128b > Ch128b > JAHJVF01. The sequence continues at coordinate 14,832 of JAHJVF010000404.1, forward strand.
TACAAGGATTTGTGAGGTAAGTCCTTGCATCCTAAACAAAAATGGGAAATTATTTTTTGAAGTCGGATTAGGACAAGCATCAAAGGTGAGAGAAATAATGGAGAATAATAATTTTCAAAACATTATAGTCGTTCAAGACTTAGCTAAGATTGAGAGAATTGTCTGGGGAGAGTTAAAATGAAAGCAGTTGTGCAACGTGTTAGCAGAGGAAGTGTGGAAATAGGTACGGACTATGAAAGAAAGATAGGCGAAGGAATGGTTGTACTTCTTGGAGTGAATAAAAGCGATCTTTCATCACATGCAAAAAAACTTGCCGAGAAAATTTGTAATCTTCGAATATTCAACGATGAAAATGAAAAGCTGAATAAATCGATTATTGATATTCATGGCGAGATGCTTATCATTTCGCAGTTCACCATTTATGGTGATTGTCGAAAGGGGAATCGTCCGAGTTTTACAGATGCTGCAGGTGCAGAATTGGGTAATAAATTGTATCAAGAATTTGTTGAAAACGTTTCAGCTATTCTTGGTGCTGACAAGGTTAAAACTGGAATTTTTGGTGCGATGATGTCTGTTGAAATAATTAATGATGGTCCTGTTACTCTCATTGTATCAATTGAAAATGAAGAGCTGTTGTGACGCTCTTCAAGAAGTTGATGATCTTACTGAAGTTACGCAAAACCAAGTAAATAACAAGAATGATGCTACAACAACAAAATTTTTCATGGTTTTCTCGATACATCCCGGCCCACATCTCGAATTGGTCTCGGTCGGGATACTCGAAAACCAGCCTATATTTACAGGTTCTCGAGTTTCCGACCCGCTTTACCGCCTATGCAGTTCAGAAGATGCAGGCGGGTCGGAAGTATCGAGAGAACC
>JAHJVF010000405.1 GCA_018828505.1 Bacteroidota bacterium
ATCCACAATAATCCTCTCCCGAAGGGACTCCTTTGGAGGTAGAGGATTAACAAATAATTGCTGTTTTTATTGCTTATCAATATTTTCACCTGTCTTTCCCCTTGGTAATTATGAGTTAAGTTGACGCTAAAGCGACAAGTCGGGATTAGAAATGATCTTAATCTATCAACAATTTTCCCTGTTCCATAATTGCGGTACCATCGACGAAGACTGTCGGCTTCTTCACCAAGCCATCCAGGTGACTTGAAACCGTAATGTTGCCACCCATTGAAACATTATTTCCAAATGCTATGTGAATTGTGCCAAGGACTTTTTCATCTTCAAGAATCTGCCCGATGATCTTGGCTTTGTAATTCGTTCCGATCCCAAATTCAGCAACAGCACGAGCATCTCGTCCGGCTTTGTCTAACATCTTAACGAGTTTTTTTGCCTCACTCCCGCCGGAAATTTTTTCGGCATAACCATTCACAACTTCTATTGTTATCGGTTTTTTAAGCAAACCAATTCCAGCCATTGAGCCATCGATTACAACTTTACCATTGCTTTGTCCTTCCCATGGTGCGAGATAAACTTCACCGGAAGGAAGGTTGCCGCTCTCCCCTTTATTTTTAAGAACACCTGTACTTGGAATTACTTTTCTTCCTCTCATTGGCATTGTAATATCTGTTCCGAGCTTGCTTGTTACCCGAATCTCTGAAGCATCTTTTAAAATCTGATTGAGCAAGTTTGTCATTTTCACAATTTTATCATAATCGGCACTTAAGCATCTGATCATAGTCTGTTTAGAAATTCCGGGCATCGTACCAACTCGAACTCCAAGTTTCACAGCTTCACGTCTTGCGTTGGTATGCGTTAATGATTTTGCAGTAGGACAAATAACAACATCAAACTGTTTCATCATTTCTGCAATTGGAGGCGGTGGTTCTTGCCCATTAATTTCTCGAGATTTTATCTCAACATAAACTGCTTCCTTACATAATTTCTTTCCAATATCGAAAAGAGATGAACCGATTTCCTTTTTCACTTCATCTGAAATGATTAGAAGAGTTTCTTCTTTCTTAAGTCCCATGCAATCAGCGAGCGCAATCTTTGATGCATTCAATAATTTTTTATCCATTTTATCCTCTCAAGTTTTAATTTATGAGCCGAATCTAATGCGAATGCATGCCTTCGGCAAAGCCCTTTTATATGAATTTTGGTTTCGATTTTTAGCAAATATATAAACATTTTTCCTTTACTATTTACTTTGTAGAGCAGGCTCATTCATTTTTCGATTTTCAAGTCCGTGTCCTTTTGGACCAAGCTCGGTTCTTCGCAGCATATAAGCAAAGAACAATCCGAAGAAACCGAGTATGGAGAATATCCACATCCCAAGATTATATCCATCAGGATTTGCGGCGCTGGCACCCGAGATATCATTAGCAAATCCGATAAGCCAATTCATTCCCGCTAATCCGATCTGCTGAATAAGTGTCATTAAGGCGTAAGCTGTTCCTAATCGATTCTCTTTTACAATATAAGCTACCGAGGGCCACATTACAGCAGGAATTAATGAAAAAGCAATCCCCATCATCGCAATTGGAATGTACAATGAAATATCAGTGTAAGCCATCAAAAGGTAGGCAGGAAGGATTAGAATCGAACCGAAGGTCATTAATAATGCCCGCTTACCGATTTTATCTGCAAGTAAGCCAAATAATGGAGTTGCAATCATAGCAGTAAATGGAAGGATAGAATTTAAAAATCCACCCAACTCTCGTGTCGTACCGTGTGCTTCGATGAAATACTTAATCGCAAAACTTCTGAAAGGAAAGATTGCCGAGTAGAAAGTTATGCAGAGTGCAACGATGTACCAAAATGACTTATCAAACTTAAACATATTTTTGAAGTCGAGCTTATCTACTTCCCCCTTTTCTCCTAACACATACTTCTTCTCAGCTCGGTTTTCAAGGAACCAATACCCGACAGCTCCAATCACACATGTGAATGCAATTACCACTGCAATAAACAATGGTTCCTGCCAGTAATTGTATGATCCAGATGCCCAGGTTGGAGAATTATCTGCAGCGAACGATCCTAGTCGAGCAATAGTTAAATTAATTCCGAATGCAAAACTGAGCTCTTTACCCTTGAACCACTTTGCTAATGCGGTAGTAATCGCAACGATCAATGGTTCGGCTCCTAAACCGAGAACCATTCTTCCAACTAGCATAATCGAAAATTCTGAAGCTACGGCAGTTATAACTGCCGCAACAAAACATAAGATTCCGAAAAATAAAATTGAAAGCTTTGTTCCGAACCTGTCGATTATATAACCACCAATCAGTAAAACTACAATTGCTGCAATGCTGTAGCTTGTGTATAATAATCCAATATTTTCATCGGAAAAACTAAGTTGGGATTTTAGAAGATCAGCAATTGGGGCGATACTATCATAAACGTAATAATTCCCGAACATCGCAAGACTGATAAATACTAGAACGATCCAACGATATGCAGCAGGGGGTGAACTTTTAACTTCCATTAAGTCGAGTACCTTTCAGTGAGTTATGGAAAAAATAAAAACTGAGTCTGGATAAAAAGTTAATTTTGGTGTCACCCTGAGCTTGTCGAAGGGTGACATTTATAGAAAAATAGTCAGATTTCGACAAGCTCAATCTGACAGACTATATTTAAATTTACTTTTCAGACATCCTCACTTATCGAGAAAACCAACTTTTGAGACCACCTCAAAATTAAACCTCAGCGAAACTTACTTTGCCGGAATATTTTCGAGAACTTTTTTCAGCAAAGTGTAAAATGGTTCGACAGTTGAAATCTTCAATTTTTCATCCGGTGAATGAACGTCGTTCATTGTTGGACCGAATGAGATCATATCAAGTCCCGGATATTTCTCACCAAGAATCCCGCATTCAAGCCCGGCATGTATTGCTTTTATTTCAGCATCACTTCCATAAAGTTCTTTATATGAACTCTTGAAGATTTTTAATATGTCTGAGTTAACATTTGGTTTCCATCCCGGATAACCATCACCCATTTTAATTTCTGCACCGGCTAATTCAAATACTGATACAACGACATCAGCGATATCATCTATCTCCGTTTGGATTGAACTTCTTTGACTTGTTACAATTCTTACTTCGTTGTTTTCAGTCAAAGTAACCGCAAGATTAGTTGATGTTTCAACAAGTCCAGGAATATCAGGACTCATCTTTATCACTCCGTGTGGAACTGCATGGAGTGCATTCAATAAATTCATTTGAGTTTTGCTATCCATCACAAATTCTGGTTTACTTACAACTTCAGCCGAGACTTTTAAATTCGGTTCAACGGTTGCATTCTCGGCTTTTACAATTGAATTAAACTCATCGATGTACTTCAAGAATTGATCTTTATTTTTGTTCTCTACTGAAACAATCGCAAATGCTTCACGCGGAATAGCATTGTGCTTGTTTCCACCTTCAATCTTATTCAAACGCAAATTGAAATTTTTTGAAGCTTTTCTAAGCAGACGAGTGATGATTTTTAGAGCATTTCCTCTGCCAGTATGAATTTCCAATCCGGAATGTCCACCCTGAAGACCAGCAACTTTTATTTCGAAATAAGCTGAATCCGCCGGGACCTCTTCTTTATTGAAAGTGAATTTTGGTTGAGTGTTTTTACCCCCCGAACAACCGATAAAGAAAGCACCAAGTTCTTCAGAATCCATGTTGATCAGAATATCAGCTTTCAATAATCCTGGTTCAAGGTTAGATGCACCTGTTAAACCGGTCTCTTCATCGAGAGTAAATAAACATTCAATTGGACCGTGGTTAAGTGAGGAATCTTCTAAAACAGCTAGTGCAGCAGCGACACCAATTCCATTATCAGCACCGAGCGTTGTTCCTTTTGCTTTCACCCAGTCTCCATCTATGAATGGTTTAACTCCTTGATTGTCGAAATCGTGTTCTACATCTCTATTTTTTTCACACACTATATCGAGATGTCCCTGCAAAACCACAGTCTTTAAGTTCTCTTTTCCCGGGCTGGCAGGTTTTTTTACTATTACATTTCCGAATTTATCTTTTATAGTTTCCAAATTTTTTGATTTGGCAAAAGCAACAACATATTCAACTGCCTTTTCTTCTTTTTTTGAAGGACGTGGACAATTACAGAGTTCCTCAAAATGTTTCCAAACTAATTCAGGTTTAAGTGTTCCAAGTACTTTTCCCATTTATCTTCTCCTTTATTTAAATTTTATCATATTATGCGAGCGAAGGTGCGATAGAAATTTTGTAATGCGTTCATGTACTGGCTGAATTCTATCGTCGAATTTTTCAACCAACTTTTTACTGATCTCATCTACAGTACGATAACCATCAATCAATTTCCAAACCTCAGAACCAAATTCATCGAGCTTTGCTTTTATGTGGGGTGATCGTAATCGAGGCAAAATATTCTCAACGATAAACCTGTTCGTGAATTTCGGAATTAAAATGTTGATTAATCCATCTTCAAGTAATTCATGTTCATATTCCTTGATAGGAATTAAATCGAGATAATTAACGTAATCAATTTTCTTTTTTTTCTTGAATAAGCTCATTAAACCAATAAAATATTTTCGAGGGATTAAACCAAACAAAAAGACGGAAGAGAACAACTCTTCCGTCTCTATTAATAAAATATTTTACATCACTGCAGATGGGGGTGCGGGTTCATCTGCACGCCCTGCATTCTTAACTGGAATGCGAATCAATAACCAGGCAATGAATGCAAATACCAAAAGACTTACGAAGAACGATGGCGTTTCAAATATCGAGAAGAGCCTAAATTCAAAGAAGGCAAATCCCGCAAACACCAAACCAATCAAAGCTTCACCGGCGATCAAGCCTGCCGCTATAAGAACACCAGTGTTTTCAACACGAGCTCTCTGTGCTGCATTGTGTTTTCTGCTTTCATTAAATCTTTCAACTACACCTTTAATCAAACCGCCAATGAAAATTGCGAATGTAGTTTCTAATGGTAAATACATTCCGACGGCAACCAACATTGGGCTTTTTACTTGCATTAATACAAATCCAAATCCCATAATCATTCCGACAATGATTAAAGGCCAAGCCATTTCGCCGCCAACAATACCTTGAGAGAGTAAGGCCATTAAACTTGCTTGTGGTGCAGGTAGGGCTTTACCGCCAAATCCTGTTCCTCCAGTGTTTATATCACCTTGATGGAGAATTACTAATGGGATGAACATAACAACCGATGCAAGAACTACACCAATTATATCACCAACCTGCATCTTCCATGGTGTACCGCCAAGAATGTGACCGACTTTTAAATCCTGTAACATTTCGCCGGCAACGGCTGCAGCAACACAAACGACTGCTGCAACACCAAGAACTGCTGCAATTCCTGTTGCTCCTGTCATTCCAAGTGCAACCATTAGAAGTGCCGCAATTAATAAAGTTGATAATGTCAATCCGCTTATTGGATTATTACTCGAACCGATAATTCCGACCAAATAACCGGATACAGCAGCGAAGAAAAATCCAGCAACAACCATAACGATTGTTGCGACTAACGCAGCAACTACATCTTGGGCAAAATGATTGTAGATGAAAAATGTCCCAACTGAAGCAGCAAGAATTCCAATCATAACCCATTTAAAATTAATATCTTGATCGGTTCTGATCGCAACATGCTCGCCGGTTGCGGCTTTCTTAACGTCTCCGATGGATCTTTTTATTCCGGTTATAAGACTCTTTCGCATTCTGAATAGCGTGTAGCCTGCACCGGTTAACATACCACCGATAGCAATCGGACGAACGATGAATCTCCAAACGTTGTTAGCCATTCCTACCCAACTCTCCTCAGTCGCACCTGAAGCTTCCGGGAATAAACTCGGACCGAGAAAATAAGTAATGATAGGAACGAACAAACCCCACGCTAAAAGTCCACCGCTGAAGTTCAGTGAAGCTAACTTCGGACCAATAATATAACCAACACCAATATATGCCGGACTAACTCCTGGTGAACTTAAGATCATTCCGCTCTGAACATCAACTGTGCCGGTAGCTTTGAGATTAATTGTAGCTTTTGAAAATGAAACAAATTTTTCCCAGCTCGTTGCAAATAATTTCAATTGACCTAAAGTTTGGATTAAGGCACCAATACCCATTGCACCGAATAAGAATTTCGCACCTGTTCCGCCTGCTCTACCAGCTTTATGGATCTCGCCTGCGGCAACAGATTCCGGAAATGGTAATTCTACATCTTCAACCATTACCCTTCTAAGTAAGGCAACGAACATAATACCGAGGACACCACCTGCAATCATTATAGCAGATGACTCAAGATAATGACCTGTTGTCGCAAATTCGGGCCATATCCCGGCAATGAAAAATGCTGGAAGTGTAAAGATTGCCCCTGCCGCGATCGATTCACCAATTGAACCGACAGTTCGAGCAAAGTTTTCTTCGAGGATACTTCCCTTCATAATTTTTAACAGTGCCATGCCAATAACAGCAGCCGGATATGTAGCCGCGATTGTCATACCGGCTTTCAAACCAAGGTATGCGTTCGCTGCACCAAGAATAACGCACATGATCAAACCAATGATCAAAGCACGAATAGTAAATTCAGCCATGCTTGATTCTGGCGAAACGAAAGGAACGAATTTCTTCTGTTCAGACATATTCTCTCCTATTTTTCGTGAATTGGATTAATAATAGAAATAATTTTGTATCTCAAATTAGAATGATGTGAAAATGAATATATGTGAGTACAATTGACAATTAAATTCTTTGAATTTCTATTTATAAATTTTGCCAAATATAAATATCAAAAGACTTGGGTTCAAGGTTTTTGAAATATTTTTAGGAATTATTAAGGTTAATGCCCCAACATGATAATTAATGAGTCTGCTGCACAAAACTTGGTTCTTTTCCATTTAGCTAACTCACCCCTATCCCCTCTCTTTGGAAGAGAGGGGAAAAGAAGGGGGTGAGTTGTTTCATAGGCTTATAATAAATTTTAAATTAAAAATAATTTGTCTGTAAGTCGAACAGACTGTTCATCTTACATTTTTTACAATTAGGATGGTTTAACAAGTCTCACCATTTCTCTTACTGCATTTTCCAAGCCGACGAATACTGCTCGAGAAATAATTGCATGACCTATGCTTACCTCTTCAATTTCTTTAATTTCACGAAACGGAATGATGTTAAGATAATTCAATCCGTGTCCTGCGTTGACTCCCAAATCCAACTTTTTGCCGAGCTTTGCCGCTTGACGGATTCGCTCCAATTCTTCAATTGCTTCTTCTTCACTTATAGCATTAGCGAAATCACCGGTGTGTATCTCGATAAGATCGGTACCTACTTCTTTAGCACTTTGAATTTGATCAGGTACAGGATCAATAAAAAGACTTACTTCAATTTCATGCTTGTGAAGTTCTTCGATAGTCTCTTTTACTTTCTTGAAGTTGGATACGACATCCAATCCCCCTTCGGTTGTTAACTCCTGCCTTTTTTCAGGAACAAGAGTCGCGAGGTCGGGACCAATCTCACAAGCGATTTTAACAATCTCTTCATTTGTCGACATCTCAAGGTCTAATTTTGTCTTAACCATTTCACGGAGTAATTTAACATCACGATCACTTACATGTCTTCTATCTTCACGCAGATGACAAACAATTCCATCTGCACCGGCTAATTCGCAGATCATTGCTGCAGTCACCGGGTCAGGTTCGAATTCTCCTCTTGCCTGGCGTAGAGTTGCAACATGATCGATATTTATACAGAGTCTCATATTCAAATCCTTTTTATTAATTCGATTAATGAATCAAATCCAATTCCGTAAACTTCGGTTCTATGCCGAAGGACAGAAATCAAATCTATCGACAGCATGACTAAGAAATGGATCAATACGCAATAAATAAATGAACGGGTTTTAAAAGCTAAGATTCCTAATCCAATCGCACCAAATATTGCTCCGAAAGTTTCTAATTCAGGTTTTCCAAAGTGCAAAATAACAAATGGAATCATTTGAATGAAAACTGCGTAGTAACCAAATCTCTTCTCTAAACCGAAAAGCATGTAACCACGCCAAATGAATTCCCATCCTATCATGTAAATAAGCATTCCAATTTCATAAATGATTAAAACATTCCAATTAAATTTTGCCTGCTGAAGGTGCGGCTGAGTAAGAATAAAACCATCAAGTGAACTGACAAACCATAGAACTGGTAAAAAAAGTAAAATGACGTAGAAGGTTAACCTTAGACCGAGTTTATAATCGCCAAGTGCAATTCCAAAGTTTTTTAGCTTCCCTCTATGAACAAATAGAATCAAAACAAGTGTAATACAAAATAGAACCGTGAAATCACCGAGGAACCAATAAAGATATTCATAAAGTTGAATGAATTTTGAATCCTGAAAATATTGAGCAAGCTCTTCTCTAAAAAATCTACGGCTTGTGAAATAATGAGTTAGCGTATTAAGGATCGCCGTAAAAATAAAAATCTTTACGACATCCAGATCGAGTTCCTTTAGATCTGAATAAACTTCAGAAATGAGCGATTTTATCGAACGATTAATTGATTTTCCTTTCTTAAAAACTGCGTTAAAATAACTATTAGAAATTTAAATTACACTTTAGAGAATATCTGGCGATTTGCTTTCAGATTATCATTTTCATATATTAGCACTCGTTACAATAGAGTGCTAATTAATTATTCAAGTCATATAAAAATAAAAAAAAATAATCAAAAAAAGGAAATATAATATGGTAAAATTAAGCATAAAACCTCTTTCTGATAGAGTTATTGTAAAACCTTCCCCCGCTGAAGAAGTTACAAAGGGTGGGATCTTTTTACCGGATACTGCACAGGAAAAACCTCAAAAGGGTGAGATCGTTGCAGTTGGTGCCGGCAAGGTTGCTGAAGACAGCGGCAAAGTAATTCCGATGTCAGTTAAAGTTGGTGATATTGTACTTTATGGTAAATACTCTGGAACAGAAATTAAAATTGACGGTGAAGAGTATTTGATAATGCGCGAATCAGACATTTTCGCAATTTTATAAAATTTGAAAATTAAATTAAGGAGATTAAAATATGTCAGCTAAAATAATTGAATTTAATCATGAAGCCCGGACAAAACTTAAAAGAGGCGTCGATCAATTAGCAGATGCAGTGAAAATTACTTTGGGCCCAAAGGGAAGAAATGTTGTAATCGATAAAAAATTCGGTGCACCAACTGTTACGAAAGACGGTGTTACAGTTGCAAAAGAAATCGAACTTGAAGACCCAATTGAAAATATGGGTGCCCAAATGGTTCGCGAAGTTGCCTCAAAGACAAGTGATGTTGCTGGGGATGGTACAACGACAGCAACAGTTCTTGCACAGGCAATTTATCATGAAGGATTGAAAAACGTTACCGCAGGCGCAAATCCGATGGACCTCAAAAGAGGAATCGATCTAGCCGTTACTGATGTTGTGAATCAATTAAAAAAAATGAGCAAAACTGTTGAAAGCAGCAAAGAGATTGCGCAAGTAGGAACAATTTCCGCTAACAATGATGAATCAGTCGGTAAAATTATTGCCGATGCAATGGATAAAGTCGGAAAAGATGGTGTCATTACAGTAGAAGATGCAAAAGGTACAGAAACAACTTTAGACGTAGTCGAAGGAATGCAATTCGACCGTGGATATCTTTCACCTTACTTCGTAACAAATGCAGATTCAATGGAAGCAGTTCTCGAAGATCCGTATATTTTAATTCATGATAAGAAAATCTCGGCAATGAAAGACCTACTTCCGATTCTTGAAAAGATTGCGCAATCAGGTAAATCCTTATTGATCATTGCTGAAGAACTCGAAGGCGAAGCACTTGCAACTTTAGTTGTAAATAAATTACGTGGAACGCTACGTGTGTGTGCAGTAAAAGCTCCTGGATTTGGCGATAGAAGAAAAGCAATGTTAGAGGATATCGCAATCCTAACAAACGGAACTGTTATATCCGAAGAGAAAGGATTCAAATTAGAAAACGCACAACTCTCATACCTTGGTCAAGCCAAAAAAATTGTCATCGATAAAGATAACACAACTATAGTTGAAGGTGCCGGGAAGAAAGAAGAAATCAAGAAGAGAATTAATGAGATAAAAGTTCAAATCGAAAAAACAACTTCTGATTACGACCAAGAAAAATTACAAGAAAGACTAGCAAAGCTATCAGGTGGTGTTGCTGTATTGAAAGTCGGTGCTGCCACAGAAATCGAGATGAAAGATAAAAAGGCACGTGTTGAAGACGCTCTCCATGCAACAAGAGCCGCTGTCGAGGAAGGAATTATTCCTGGTGGTGGTGTTGCTTATTTAAGAGCAATTCCAAATTTAAATGTAAAAGTTGCTAATGATGATCAACAAACCGGTGTTGAGATTGTGAAGAAAGCTCTTGAATCTCCTATTCGGTTAATTGTAGAAAATGCCGGTATTGAAGGTGCGATAGTTGTACAAAAAGTTAAAGAAGGAAAAGATGATTACGGATTTAATGCCGCAACAGAGACCTATGAAAACTTAATGGCTGCCGGTGTTATTGATCCAACGAAAGTCGCTCGTATTGCTTTACAAAATGCCGCGTCAGTTGCTTCGATGCTTATCACTACCGAAGCGGTTGTTGTTGAAAAACCGAGGAAAGAATCAGCAATGCCATCAATGCCCCCAGGCGGTATGGGTGGAATGGATTATTAAAATAAAGTCCAAATGTCTAACAAAAAATCCCGTTCGTCAGTTGACGGACGGGATTTTTGTATTTAAAGATTTTCTTTTCAGTAAATCGAACAGCCCCCCTTTGGCGGTCAAGCCTGCTCGCTCTCCACCTAATCGAAGCTCAACCGGCTGCGCCGTTTTCGATTCAATCTACAAAAAAAATGAAGCTCGAAACCTACCTTACATGCTGGTTAACCTCGCTAGCTTACTGAAGTTACGCAAAAGTACAGATTGAGTCTCGAAATTCTAAGTACTAAATCAAAAACTCGAAACAAATTCAAAATTATCCCAGATTTGTCATTAGAGAACAAAAGACTTTAGATACCCGTTACAAAAATTGATATAAGGGTACCTCTAAAAAC